>DAOVNW010000132.1 GCA_030630095.1 Candidatus Omnitrophota bacterium | reverse complement strand
CCCGGAAGCCGGGGGAGTTGCCGGTAAGTATCTTCGGGAAAAGCCGGCCGAACTGCCCGAAGTTTCTGAACTGGATGTTGTAAGGCACTTCAGCAACTTGTCGCGTGTGAATTTTTCCGTAGATAATAATTTTTATCCGCTTGGTTCCTGTACTATGAAGTATAATCCAAAGTTTACCGAAAAGGCCGCGAGTTTCGAGAGTTTTGTTGATTTGCATCCGTTGTGGCCGCAGTTGTTAAAAAAAGGCGGGCTGGCCCAGGGGGCTTTGGAGGTTTTATACAATGTTGATAAATTACTGCGCGAAATTACCGGTATGTCCGCTTTTAGCCTCCAGCCGCTGGCAGGAGCTCATGGGGAGCTTACCGGCGCTATGCTTATAGCCGCTTATCATAAGGCAAACGGAAATAGAAGAAAGTATATCATAATTCCGGATTCATCTCACGGCACTAATCCTGCCAGCGCGGCTTTGGCAGGTTATGAGGTTATAGTAGTACCGACCGGCAAAGACGGCTGTATGGATTTTAATAAATTTGAAGAACAGCTTAGCGAAGAGGTTGCCGGGGTTATGCTTACTTGTCCCAATACCCTGGGAATATTTAATCCGCGTATAAAAGAGATATCTGACGCCGCGCATAAAGTGGGAGCTCTAATGTATTATGATGGAGCCAATCTTAATGCTATCTTGGGTAAGTGCCGCCCGGGGGATATAGGCTTTGATATAGTACATCTTAATCTACATAAGACATTTGCTACGCCCCACGGAGGTGGAGGCCCCGGGTCCGGCCCGGTGGGAGTTTCTGAAAAATTAACAGAGTTTCTTCCTATATCCGTTGTCGAAAAAGATGATAAAGGAAAATACCGTCTTAATTATAAATTGGTAAATTCAATAGGTTATATCGCGCCTTTTTACGGAAATTTCGGAGTTATATTAAAAACCTACGCTTATATTTTAATGCTGGGTAAAGAGGGCCTGATTGAAACAGCTGAGGCGGCAGTCTTGGCGGCTAATTATATAATGGCTATGCTAAAGGAAGATTATGAACTGCCTTATGACAGGATATGCATGCACGAGTGTGTTTTTTCTGCCTCTAAGCAAAAGCAAAATAACGTTTCAGCGCTTGATATAGCCAAATACCTGATTGACAACGGTATTCATCCGCCGACCATATACTTTCCGTTGATAGTAAAAGAAGCTATGATGATAGAGCCGACAGAAACAGAGTCCAAGGAAACCCTTGATAATTTTATAAAGGTGATGAAAGAGGCGGCTAAACTGAGCCAGGCTGAGCCTGAAAAGTTGAAAGAGGCTCCGCTTACAACTCCGGTAAAAAGACTGGACGAAGTGAAAGCGGCCAGAGAACTTAATTTAAGATGGCAACAAAAGTCATAAGTCATACCCTTACGGGCACAGGCAAGTCATAAGGCATAAGGCAAATATCAAAAACACAAATCAAAATTTTCCCGAATGTATCAGCTTAAATAGTTATACTTCGAGATCCCGAAGAATTTCATATAGAGAAATTTCATTCGGGAAAAAATTAAAAGTCAAAATTAACGATGAACAAATGGCGCTTGATATCATCCGGTTTTTCAGACGCTTTTACCAATATGGCGGTGGATGAAGCGCTGTTTTTGGAGCGTATTTCGGGTAATAGTTCCAGCACTCTCAGGATATACGGCTGGAGGCCGGCGGCCTACTCTTTTGGTTACTTTCAAAAGGTGGAGAAAGAGCTTGATCTGCCGGCTTGCGGGAATAAAGGCATTGATGTTGTAAGGCGGATGACCGGAGGCGGCATAATATACCATGATCAAGAGCTTACTTACAGCATTACCTGTTCAAAAGATGATTTAAAAGCCGCTAATACAAAGGATTCTTTTAAAGAGCTTTGTTCTTTTATTATAAAGGGTTATGGAAAAATGGGCATAAAGGCGGACTTTGCTGATGAGCTAAATATCGCCAAAAAAAACAAACGAGAGTTTTCTTCTTTTTGCTTTAATTCCAACGAAGAAAGTGACCTAATTGTTGAAGGAAGAAAAATTGGCGGTAACTCCCAGAGAAGAAGAAAAAACATTATATTTCAGCACGGTTCAATCCCGATCAGGATTGATATTGAAAAGTCGATAGCTAACTTGCATAAGCCGCCTTGTGATATAGAGAAGAACATCTCCAGCTTAGAAAGCATCCTAAAAAAGAAGTTAACATTTTCAGAGCTCGAACACACCCTAACAGAATCCTTCAAACAAACCTTTAAAGTAGAACTAAAGGCCGGTTCATTAACAGAGAAGGAAGGAAAATTAGTAAACGAATTGAGAAAAAAAGGGGACAGGCTACTTTTTAAAGGAAAGGAATAGGAATTAAGCGATGCCGAGAATTGCAAGGGGTTTAAGTGATGGTTCTATTTACCATGTGCTTAACCGCGGAAATGGCAAGCAGGAAGTTTTTCACAAGAATCAAGATTATGAATCCTTTGTTAGTTTAATGAAAGAGGCCAAGGATCGATATAAGATAGAAGTTTTTGCGTATTGTTTGATGCCGAACCATTTTCATATAGTTGTGATGCCTATTCAAAGTGAACACTTAAGCAAATGGATGCAATGGCTGATGACAAGTCATGTTCGGCGTTATCATCGACACTATAAAAGCAATGGTCATATATGGCAGGGGCGTTTTAAAAGCTTTGCTATTCAAGAAGATAGTCATTTATTAACAGTTCTAAGATATGTAGAAAGGAATCCTGTAAGAGCAGGGTTAGTTAGTTCGGCAAAAGATTGGATGTGGTCATCGCATAGAGAGGCAATTGGTAAAGATTCTCGGTTATTAATTGATAAAGTTCCCATAGAGTTACCTCAAGACTGGCAAGAATATGTAGATGAGCCTTTAATAGAAAGAGAATTGGAGAGGTTGCGGGAGAGTATTAAACGACAGAGTCCCTATGGAAGATCAGTGTGGCGGGTGCAACTAAGCAAGGAGCTTGGATTGGAATCTACACTTAGACCAAGGGGAAGACCGAGGAAGAGAGCGAAAGTAGCCTGTCCCCTTTAAGTGGAATTAGTGTTTGACAGAGCTTTCTTTATGAGGTATATTTAAGGTAGCTACGTTTGTAGCTACAAAGAGAGGGAAGATAAAATGAAATTTGTTAATGTAAGAGAGCTTAAAAACAAAACTTCGAAAATACTCCATTATACCGAAAAAAATGGGGATGTAATTGTTACCTTAAGAGGTAAACCGTGTGTAGTAATACATCACCTTACTGAGAATGGACTCGAAGATTATATTTTACTTAACCATCCTGAATTCAAAAAGAAACTCAAAAAGGCCTATCAGGAATATTTAGAGGGAGAAGTAATAGATATCGACATGCTCGTTGAAAAAGCGGAAAAAGATGTTGGAAGAATTTAAAGTTGTCTTGACCAAGGTTGCTCAGAAGGACATTGATAACCTTGAGCCTAAAACAAGACTCAAGGTTCTGCAGGCAACAAAAGAACTTAAGGCATCACCCTTTCCCAAAAGCAATATTATCAAGAAACTTAAAGGGATAAAAATTGCCCTTTATCGTTTGAGGGTTGGAAACTTCCGAGTAGTTTATTGTATAGATCACAGAAATGTGGTTATTCTTTTTGTGG
>DAOVNW010000057.1 GCA_030630095.1 Candidatus Omnitrophota bacterium | reverse complement strand
GGTACAGCTTTATTAATTTCCCCTTTAAGCAGGGAGTGCGCCAAAGGATTTTCCAAAAATTTGGCGATAGTTCTTTTTAGCGGCCTAGCTCCAAAAACAACATCAAAACCTTTCTTAATTAAAAACTCTTTAGCCTCTTTGCTTAACTCTATATTAACATCTTGCTCCCTTAATCTTTCTTTAACTTCATTAATTTCAATATCAACAATTTTTTCAAGATCTTTACGGCTTAAAGCGTGAAAAACTATAACGTCATCAATTCTATTCAAAAATTCCGGCTTAAACGTTTTCTTTATTTCCTCATTAAGCTTACTCTTCATATCGTCATAAGTTAAGTTCTCTTTCTCAACCTTGAAACCCAAAGAGCCTCCTTTTTTAATTAAGTCAGCTCCAATATTGGAAGTCATGATCATTATTGTGTTTTTAAAATCAACCTGCCTTCCAAAACTATCCGTAAGGCGGCCATCTTCTAATACCTGAAGCAACATATTAAAAATATCGGGGTGGGCTTTTTCAATTTCATCCAAGAGAACGACGGAATAGGGTTTTCTTCTGACTCTTTCTGTAAGTTGTCCGCCTTCTTCATATCCAACGTATCCCGGAGGCGCTCCCACAAGACGAGAAACATTAAATTTCTCCATATATTCTGACATATCAAGCTGAATCAAAGCCTCCTCATCACCAAACATAAATTCCGCCAGAGCTCTAGCTAAAAGTGTTTTTCCAACACCGGTGGGGCCTAAGAAAATGAAAGAACCAATAGGCCTTCTTGGATTCTTTAAACCGGCCCTTGAGCGCCTGACAGCGTTAGCTATAGCCGAGACCGCCTCATCCTGGCCTATAACTATCTTATGAATTTCTTCTTCCATACGCAATAAACGTTCGGTCTCTTTTTCTTCAAGGCGGGATACAGGAATACCCGTCCAGTCGGCAACAATTTGAGCTACGTCATCCGCGGTAATTTCAACTTCTTTGTCCGCGTTTTTTTTGCGCCATTCCTGTTGTTCTTTTTCTAATTGCTCTCGAGCCTTTCTTTCTTCATCTCTATACTTAGCGGCTTTTTCAAAATCCTGATTATTAACCGCGGCTTCTTTATCTTTATTCAACTGTTTTATACTCTTTTCCAGCTGTTTCAAATCGGAAGGCGCGGTCATAACGGAAAGCCTGGCTTTGGCGCCGGCTTCATCTATTACATCAATAGCTTTATCCGGTAGAAAACGAGCACTAATATATCTATCTGAAAGATTAACAGCCGCTTCAATCGCTTCGTCAGATATTTTAATTCTATGGTGCGCCTCATATCTATCTCTAAGGCCTTTTAATATCTCTATGGCCTCTTTAATGTTCGGAGGTGCCACCATAATAGTCTGAAACCTTCTCTCTAAAGCCGCGTCCTTTTCAATGTTTTTTCTGTATTCATCTAATGTTGTTGCTCCGATACATTGCATCTCTCCCCGGGCTAAGGCGGGCTTAAGAATATTAGACGCGTCTATAGCACCTTCAGCTCCTCCCGCTCCTACCAGAGTATGCAATTCATCAATAAAAATAATTACGTTTTCTGTCCGCTTAATTTCATCTAAAACGGCTTTTATTCTTTCTTCAAACTGGCCCCTATACTTAGTGCCGGCGACCATTAAAGCCAAATCAAGAATAATAACCCTCTTATCTTTAAGAATTTCAGGTATATCACCCTTTACTATTTTCTGAGCCAAACCTTCAACAATAGCTGTTTTACCAACACCGGCTTCACCCAAGAGAACAGGATTATTTTTCGTTCTTCTACTTAATATCTGAATAACTCTGCTAATCTCCTTTTCTCTTCCGATAACAGGATCTAATTTATTCTCTCTGGCTAATTTACTTAAATCTCTGCCAAAGGCATCTAAAGCGGGAGTTTTATCAACTGAGGGCTGGCGCGTTTTTCCTTTAGAAAATTTACTTTGAGGTTTACCCACGAAACCGCCTCCGAAATCTCCAAAACCCGGAGTAGCTGAACCCAAAAGATTCATAATTTCCTGGCGTACCCGCCCTAAATCTAAACCTAAGTTCATTAAAACCTGTGAAGCAACCCCTTCTCCCTCAGCAATTAATCCCAGGAGAAGATGTTCAGTTCCTATATAATTATGGCCCAAACTCCGAGCCTCATCCATGGCCATCTCTATAACCTTTTTGGCCCTGGCGGTAAAAGGAACATCGCCATTAATTTTAGTAGACGGGCCCGGCCGCACTAATTTTTCAATTTCTAATGTAATCTTACCTAATCCCAGCCCCAAATTATTAAGAACGGCGGCGGCGACCCCTTTGCCTTCTTTTAAAAGCCCCAGAAGTATGTGCTCTGTACCCACATAATCATGGTTATATTTTCTAGCTTCTTCCTTAGCAAAAAGAATTACCTTTCTGGCTCTCTCGGTAAATCTTTCAAACATTGCCATAGCACCCCTCCAAATATATTATTTTAGTTTATCTCTTAACAAATCGCCTCTTTTAAGATCTCTTTCCTGAGGATTGAGATCCTTGCCTTCAATTTTCTGCAAATGCGCCGGTTGGGTGGTGATAAACAATTCATTAATACTTTTAATATCAACTTTATTGATAATTGATAAATTAACTCCCAACCTAATCGCTGATAAAAGCCCTATAGCTTCCAGGCTGCTTACAATTCTGGCATTAGTTAAAATACCGTAAGCTCTCCATATTTCATCTTCAAGCTGATGCCTACTATTTTTTAAAAGCAACTCTCTGGCACCCTTCTCATACTCAACAACTTGTTTTATAACCCTATCAATATCGTCGACCAGCTCCTGCTCCGAATGGCCTAAGGTTATCTGGTTGGATATCTGGAAAAAATTCCCGGAGGCCTCAGTTCCCTCACCGTAAAGTCCTCGAACAGCTAAATTTATTCTCCCAATACTCTCTAAAACTTTACCAATGCGCTTAGTCATTACCAGCGCCGGCAAGTGAATCATAACAGACGCTCTCATACCGGTTCCAACATTTGTCGGACAAGCAGTCAGATAACCCCATTTCGAATTACAAGCATAATCAAAATTACGCCGAAGCTCACTATCAAGTTTATCTAATAGCCGCAATGACTCTTTAAGTTCAAGGCCGGACCGCATAACTTGAAGCCGCAGGTGATCTTCCTCGTTTATCATAATAGAGAACAGCTCTTTTTCACTAACATCCACCGCTTTACAGCCGCCATCGGCGGTTAATTCACGACTAATTAAATGGCGCTCAACAAGAAACTGTTTATCTAAATCATTAAGCTCATCCATAACCAAAAAAAGAGAATTATTAAGGTACTTGTTTTTAAGAAGAGCTTGTTTTGTTTTAGTTAAAATTTCTTTTTTTTGTTTCTCGTCCGCCCAATGCGAAAACGCCAGGCCTTTAATGTTTCTGGCAAAGCGAACACGCGAACTCATTACTATTTCAGATTCAGTTCCCGTAGCCTTAAGCCATTCACTTGTTTGATTTAATAAATCATTTAATCGCATTTCAAATCTTCTTCTTTTTTTTGCCTCTGATTATATCTCTCAAACGGGCAGCCTCTTCAAATTCTTCATTTTTTATGGCAACTTCTAATTTTTCTTCTAACTCATCAATACTACCTGCTTCCTCAGCTGTTTTACTATCTTTATTCGCTTCTTTAGGCATATTGCCGGCATGACGGTTTGAACCGTGTATTTTTCTTAAAAGGGGAGCTAACCCTTTTTCAAAAGCATCATAACATTCCGCGCAGCCCAATCTGCCAATCCTCTTAAAGTCCTCAAAGCTTAGCCCGCAAGCGGGGCATTTTAAATCAAAATCTTCCAACTCCCCGGCATCTTTTGGAGCTATTCCAAAATCAGTTAACCCCGCTAAAAAATCAGCTAAACCAAAATTTTTGCTGCTTTTAATCATACCTTTAGCGCGAGCGCAGGTATCACATATATGCAGCTCCTTCACTTCTCCGTTAATAATTTCAGTTACATGAATACTTGCCTGCTTCTTGTGACAGATATCACAGAGCATATTTTTCTCCATCTGTTTTAGTTAGCCGCCTAAAATCCTCAATAAAAATTTTTGTCATCTCGCCGACTCCGCCCCGGCCTATTTTCTTACCGTCAAGCTCAATAACCGGCACAATTTCAGCAGCCGTACCCGTTAAGAAAAATTCGTCCGCCTCGAGAAGCTCCTGCGGCCTCATCATAATTTCTTCAACCTTAATACCTTTACTTTCGGCGATATCCATAACGGCCCTTCGGGTAATACCTTCCAGGGCTCCTGATTCTATAAGCGGGGTAATTAGTTTACCGTTTTTAATCATAAAGACGTTATCTCCGGTACACTCACTAACATACCCTTCAACGTTCAGCATAAGAGCTTCTTCCGTACCAGCGTCTGTAGCTTCAATTTTGGCCAAAATGTTATTTAAGTAATTTAATGACTTTATAGTCGGCGGCAAAGCAAAACTGGAATTCCTCCTGGTTTTAGCGGTGATAATCGTAAGGCCCTTTTCATAGAATTCCTCAGGGTATAAACTTATCTTATCGGCAATGATAATTATTGAAGGCTTGCCGCAATTAAGAGGATTGATACCCAAATCACCTTTTCCTCTGGTAATAATTGTTCTAATATAGCCATCAGAAATATTGTTGGCTTTTAAAGTTTCAATCGTTCTCTTCTTCATCTCTTCTTTACCCATAGGTATTTCAAGCCTGATCCCCTCAGCTGATTTATAAAGCCGGTCAATATGAGCGTCTAATCTGAATACCAGACAATTATAACTCCGAATACCTTCAAAAACTCCATCACCATATAAGAGGCCGTGATCGAAAACCGAAACCTTAGCCTGGCCTTCATCTACAAGTTGTCCATTCATAAAAATCTTAAGTCCCATTATTAAAAACCTCCTAATCCACTATTTTGCCGTCATCAATTTTTATAATTTTATCACCTATTTCAGCTACTGCCGCATCATGACTAACTATCATAAAAGTTTGATTATTATTTTTATTCAAATCTTTTAAAAGCTTCATTAATTTCTTTGAATTCTCAGAATCTAAATTCCCTGTCGGCTCATCACATAGTACCAATTCCGGCTTATTTATCAGTGCCCTGGCAACAGCTATTCTTTGTTGCTCTCCGCCTGAAAGTTGAGACGGCTTATGGTGTTTTCTTGATAATAAACCTACTTGATTAATTAAATTCCCCGCCCTTTCAATTAAATCTTTTGTGCTAAAATTTCTTACTCGCGACATCAGGGCCGGCATCATAACGTTCTCCAAAGCTGTAAATTCCGGCAATAAATGATAAAACTGAAATATAAATCCAATATGCTTATTCCGTAGTAATGCCCGCCTGGAATCACTTAATTTATATATCTCGTCTTCTCTTAAAAATACCCGGCCTTCATTAGGAGTATCAAGGCCTCCTAAAATGTGAAGCAAGGTTGATTTCCCCGCCCCTGACTGGCCTATGAGTGATAATATCTCACCCTCTTTAATTTCAATATCTACAGCCTTTAAAACCTCCAATTTATCATTTCCACTGGGATAGAATTTATGAACATTCTTAGCGCTTAAAATAACTTTACTCATAGCGCAAGGCCTCCACCGGATTTAAGCGTGACGCCTGGTAGGCCGGATAAAGCGTAGCTAAAAATGAAATCGCTATAGCACATAAGGCAATTAAAAATGAATCGCTCCACTGGATTTGAACCGGTAATGTATCCACATAATATATATCCGCGGGAAGCTTGATAAATTTATAAGTTTTCAATAAATAACAAATCAAAAATCCGGCGGCGGCACCCAGCGTTGTTCCTAACGTACTTATAATAAGCCCGCTTAATGTAAAAATCAAAGATATGCTTCTCCTGGTAGCCCCCAATGACATTAAAATGCCTATATCTTTGGTTTTCTCCATTACCATCATAATTAAAGTGCTAATTATATTAAAACAAGCTACCAAAATAATTAAAGCTAAAATAATAAACATAACAGTTTTTTCAAGCTTTAAGGAAGAAAAAAGATTTCTATTTACCTCCATCCAGGTTTTGACCCAATAGCGCAATCCAAGAGTTTTCAATATTTCCCGCTTAACTTCACCGGCTTTAAACAAATTAGTAACTTTCACTCCAACGGCACTAACCGTAGAAGGCATATCAAAAAATTCCTGGGCATTACTTATGCTGGTATAGGCCAGATTCGCGTCGTAATCATACATACCTGAAGCAAAAATCCCACAAACTATAAACTGATGTTTCTTTCCTTTTTTAGCCGGGGAGACCACCGTGATTTCTTCCCCTAAGGCCAAACCAAAGTTCTTAGCCAGTTCGCTGCCGATTAGAATTGCCTGTTTACTATCGGGTAATCCACCGGAAATAATATATTCTTTTAGACGGGTAACCTTGGGTTCTCTCTGGGAATCAATTCCCCGCAAGAGTACCCCTTGGGCATATTTATTCTGAAAAAATAAGGCCTGCCCCTCAATAAAAGGGCTAGCGGCTACAACATCCTCAATACCTTTAATTTTATCAATAACTTCATCGGGATT
>DAOVNW010000024.1 GCA_030630095.1 Candidatus Omnitrophota bacterium | reverse complement strand
TTAATGATTGTATTTATAGGCGCGGCCACAAATTACAGCTTTAAACAATCAATGCCGTTTAACGGAATAATAGGAATTATAGGTATACTCGGGTGGCTTACTACACTTTTTGTAACTACAAGCGTCGGCCCGCTAATTATGGTTCCTTATCTGTTTGCTTCTTTTGCTTTTTTAGCCGGAGTAAATTCTTTTGATTCTTTCTTAAGAAAAGACGGCCTGCTTAAAGGATATAAACTTTCCGCTATGTTCGGTTCTTTAGCCGGATTAGCAGTCTTTGCCGCCGCTGTTATTGCGTATAGTTTTTACGGCACAGCTTTGGTTGCTTTATTTGGTAAGTGGCCGGTTTACGGAGTATTGGGATTAGCAGCATTTTATGGAATCATAAAAGGCTTTAGTAACGTGTGGCTTGGGGTTTTGAATACCTTAAGAGATATGAAGGATTTTACCGGGGCGCTATATGCGGAAACAAAGAAGAATGAAAAACAGAAAAACACTATGTCTTTATTTAAGCCGTTTGTTCTTATTGTCGTAAGGTTGTTTTGGATTGTCTCAGCAGCTATACCCGCGATAGAAGATATATTAAGAAAAATAAAAAGTTTAATGTGTGCATCGGGAAAATCGGCTCAAAATGTATTTGATAAAACAAAAGAGCCAAAAACTCCATGCTCATCATCACCGAAAAATAATAATGACAATAAAAGCAGTTCAAGTCTAAACGGCTCCAGCAGTCCTCTTGTCTTAAGGAATTTAAACGATTTGATTGCATTCCTTACCCAAAGAGAGGAATTACCGGTAAGGGCGGATCATTTGATAATTTGTGGTAATGATAATATCGATACATTTAAAGAAGCCTTCAGGCTGTTTAAGAAAGGAATGGTTAAGAAAGGAATATGGATTGCCGGCGGTTACGGCCGGTTAACCCGTCCTTTGATATACAGCGCGGTTTCCGGCGGCTACAGCATAAAAGTATCTGATAAAACTACAATTACTCAGGATAATATAAAAAGTTTTGCCCGGGCTTTGAATGATGAGGAGAAGATAAGAGAAATAGTTAAAGTTGCTGAAGCTGAAATTATATATCAGGTTATAGTTCAGATGATTCAAAAAGATGAAAATTTATCAGTAAGCGAAAGAAACAAGTTGCTGAAAAGATTAAACGAAGTTACAGGATCAGAGCTTTTATCCCGGCATACCGGAGAGAATTTTGAGAATTTGGCTTTCTTAGAAGGAGGTATCATTTATATTCAAACCCCTCTGCAGCAGTTTAGGACAAAAGCTACATTCAATAAGGGTTTTGCCCAAAGTATACAATCAGGCTTGGTAAACGGCATAAGCCATACTATTGATTATAGGTTAGACAGAGATAAAGTTAACCAGGCTATCAGAATGGTGTTAGCAGAAATGTGGCGTTTAATTGTCTATACTGCCAAAGGCGACTTAGTGCCTGATTTTGAATATGGTTTAGAAATAGTAGATGAGAAATACTGGAAGATTACTCGGGATTTACGTAAAGCTTATGAAGACAAAGAATTTTTAAGAGAACTCTTATTAGCTTTAGCACAAAATGTAGGGTATTTAAATAGACACGATATAATCAGGGGCCTTGGTAAAGATATAAATCCGCAAATAGCAGAATTCATAAATTTTGTATATGATAAAAGTATTTCATCATCCTCAATCTTTACCTCGACCGAGCAGGGGATAGCCACAATAATCGGGGTCAATGCTTTAGCCCGCGGGCCGGCAATAAATAGGGTGGCGGCCGACTTTAGCCCGGCGGTTAGCCACGTAGTTTTAGGGCGGACATCATTCAAAACAACTTCAAGCTCCATTACCTCATCCTCTCACCCAACCACCTCAAAGATAAAGACCTTTATAGTCAGCCAGTTTGAACAAATGGCTTCTCATCTCGGAATGGACAAAAACTCCCCCTCAGTAACCAACAGAACAGCTTTAGCCGAAAGCTTCTTAAAAAGAATAGCCGAACGCCTCTTAAGCAATGACCCAAATGAAACTATTAACCCTGATGTAACGATAAAGATACAGGCAAGTGATTCCGACATTACACCTACCAATACAGTATTACGCATAGGTATATACCCCTGCGCTGCTAATCCCTTCCACTGGGACCATCTGCTTATAGGTTTAAAAGCAATAGCCGAAGTAGGTTTAGATAAGGTAATCTATGTGGTTGCCGGGGCTGATTCCCGTAAACCCATACTGGTCCACACCCAGCCATTCCGCCATGAGCTGGCCAAAAAACAGCTTAATATGTTTGCTCCTTTATACGGCTTCAGCGAGAATTTAAGCCCGGACGGGGAGACCGATATCTTCAGAATGTTAAAGCTTAACCCCAAACAGAAGATAGACGCCTTCTACATGGTAGGCGGAGACCACTACAATAGATGGTCGGATAAAGACGCCCCCGACAGCTTAAAAAGAGGCACCGACGCCTACTTAGATTGGGTAATCAGCCACCAAAAAGAACCTTCACCTGACACCATCCAGAAATTAGAAGACAACCCTGATAAATACAGTCTAAATAAACTCAAGCATAAAGTAAAAGCCATCTTCATATCAAGAGGCGATATCGCAAAGACAGTTCCTTCTACCCTTGATATCACCATGTTTGAAGGAGTAGGAGAGGCATCATCAACCAAACTGAGAAACGCTCTCCAGGACATAGATACCCATAACCTAATCGACTTATCTTACTCAGGCTTTACCTATATAGAACAACATCACGATACATATAAAGACATGCTCATTAATTCCAGGAAGTATTCATCGAGCGCGATAGATAGCATTAAAACAACTCCTATAAGAATCAGGGGAAGATTCAACGATAGGGATATAAATGAGTTAATAAAAGCTTCAGATATAGATTTGTATGCTGTCAGAGAAAAAGAAATACCTTCTCAAATTACTAAAGAAAGACCTGAATTGGTATCACAAACCGAATTTAAATTATCAGTAGCAATGTTAGCTAGAGCGCTTAAGTCAGCCGGAGTAAAAGTAGACAAATTGTTAGGGATAACTTTTTATGATGAGCATGATACCGCGCCGCATGTGCTAAATACCTTGAGAACAGGATTGAATAAGTATTATCAGGGAAATGGCCGGGGGTTAATTATGGCGGTAGGCCCGATAGCCGGAGGGGAAGCCGGAGAAAAAACATTAGCCAGTTTAATAGAAGAATCGGACAAAGAAGGTTATGAAAATATAGATTATCTTATAATCCAGGTCGATAAAAGTACAGGTAAAGGTAACAGTGTAAGGTGGATGTTTGAGATTGCCGATAAACTTGATACAAAGGCAATGTTGCATGTTGACGCTGATTTATGGACTATGTTTAAAGGAAAACCTTCTCAAAACAAAGCTATAAATTGGAATGAACTGAGCATAGAAGAAATAGAAGATATGGAGAGAGAAGATGACATAAAAGGAATAAGCCCCCGCTGGGTCAAGGAGTTGCTGGAGCCGGCTCTCGATACCAGGATAAACAAGGGTAACGATAAAGTGTTTATTTTACCTTATTATACAAGGTCGATATACGACGCCACTATTACCAAGTTCTTAATGCGTATATGGAGTGAAGTGTTCTATCGGCGCCGAATCCAGCAGCCTATAGGAGGCGATTTCGGATTTTCCATAGAATTGGTTAGGATTGTCGTGAACAAAGACAGCTTATGGAATGACCATAATTTTTTAAGGTTCGGATACGATAACGTGGTTACCTGGATAAGCGTGGCTACCGGCGCGGCCTTGTTTGAAACGGCTCTAGGTGAAAAACTCCACAAAGAGAGCGCTCGGATGAGAGAAGAACGTTTAAGCGACGAGCAAGTAGAAGAATTGATCAAAACAAGAGTATTGATAAAACAGGATGGGAGTTATGTTTTTGCCATAGACAACCAGGATGCCTTAAGGGAAAGAATATTCGCTCATTCTGAAGAACAGAAGAGAACCGGTTATCCCACTGCCTTGGCTAACTTACCGCCGTTTGAAAAGATAGCGGCCGAAGGCAGCAAGGTAATCTTAAAGGTAGATAACCTAAGGATAATGTTCGAGCAGGTATTGATGTCGGCTTACCGGGCCTTGGAGATGAACGCCGAATTCATAAATGAAAATCTCAATAAAGATATAGAAGCAATAGGTCAATTAGGACCGGAAGAATTGCGGCTTAAACTACCCCCCGAACTTGACTTAAATTCCGACGTAGTATATGAGAAATTCAAGAAGGGATATCTAAGATATAGGAGCTTTATAAGAGAGGTTTTGGGAGAAAAAATATCCCAACAGATAGATGCTCAGGCCGATGAAAGCAATAAAGATAACTTTAAGATATCCGAAGACCTCTATGCCAGGATTTTCGTTATAACTATTTCGATGATAGAGGAATACAAAGAATACCGTTTAAGGGATCTGGTTGAAGTTTTTGAATGTCTCTGGCGAGCCCGTGTGGCAAGCTTTATTAAGGAAATAAAGGACTACGAACAGAAACAAGAGAGAATAAATCCCCGCACAGCCTATTTTAACACTGTCCAGAAAGCGGCTCGTCATGTAGATAAGCAGATAGAGGTTGTTTATCAGGCCTGGCGTAGCAAAGATAACCACACTACAAAAGAGAAGCTCATGAACCATATTAATGGTTCGTCCGAAACCGCCTCGAGCTCTTTAACTGATTCCGTCAAGTCTTTCAGGGAGTGTTTAGGGATCTTACAGGAGGCTATTGTTATAGAGAATGTCGACGGCTGGATAGAAAAACTGGAAGAAAACCGCTACCGTATCACCATTGAGATAGATACCTTGCTGCATGAATCCTGTGCCTTGGGCGTTGTGGTTAAATGGCGCAAAAAAGACGGACAGAATAAATGGCAGGAAAAGAAGATGCATGAAAAGTGGATTTCCCACTGGACGGCAAGTTTTGAAATTACCGGAAAACCGGAACAGCACGAGTACACAATAGAAGCATGGGTAGATGTTGTTGAGACATGGAGAAGAAAGATTATTAAAAGGTGCAAGAGCGCGCCTCACGAATTTAAAGATATCTATAGTGACGTATTGCAGGGGATTGTTTTACTGGAGCGTATTATTGGTGAGAAAGGCCTTTCATCGGAAGAAAATACGTGGATAAGTGGTTATATTCAATACCTGAAGGAGAAGAATAATTTAGCGGCGGACAGCGATAAACAGCAGGCAGAGAACAATAATTATGCCGGAGAAATACTTCAGATAGTAGAAAGTGACGACTTCAGGAAATTAATCAATAAATACACGTTGAAAGACTGTTTGATCCACTATGCTGACTATGGGCCCCCGATAACAGTGCTTCCGGGGGGAAGAATAGGCAAGAATGGTGAATTACCCTGGATACGTAATATACAGCCAAGAGTAGACAATGGTTTTTATCCGGTTAAGAGCATTGTAAACGAAAAAATTAATATAAGCGCCGATGTCTTGATTAAGACTAAGAAAGTATTTATGAAGTACCGGAAGAAATGGAGTAATGACCATTGGTACAAAATAAGAATGAGGCGCGTAGAGGAAGAGACGTTTCGTTGGGAATGTGATTTTACTCCCAATGAAGTTCGACGGTATGAGTATAGCTTTGAAGTTGAGACTCAGGCCGGGTTGTCCGTTTACGACGAGGAAACTATACCTTTGGAGATAATGGTTAATCGTGATAGAGCGCGTTTCGGAACATGGTACGAAAGTTTTCCCCGCTCATTCGGAGGATTTAAAAAAGCGATTGGGGACTTAGCGCGTATAGGCAAGAGTGGAATGGGGTTTGATGTCTTGTACCTGCCGCCGATACATCCCATAGGGAGGACAAAACGTAAAGGGCAGAATAACAGCTTGGTGGTTCAGGATGGTGAACCGGGTTGTCCTTGGGCGATAGGAGACGTTGAAGCTAAAGTTGAAGGTGGCGGTGGCCATAAGTCAATACATCCGGACTTGGGAACAATAGACGATTTCAGAAAATACATGATAGAAGCCAGGAAAGAAGGGATAGAGATAGCCTTGGATTTGACTATCCAGTGTTCCCCGGACCACGCTTACGTTCACAATCACCCCGAGTGGTTTTATAAGCGTCCGGACGGAAACATTCAATACGCGGAGAATCCTCCCAAGAAATATGAGGACGCATATTCCTTGAATTTTTATCCCGAAAAAGATGAAGATATGGAGGCTTTGTGGAATGAACTGAAAGACGTTGTGGAGTTCTGGATTGAACAAGGAGTTGTAATATTCAGGGTAGATAATCCCCATAAGAAGCCGTTTAGGTTCTGGCAATGGCTCATTGATGAGATTCATAAGAAACATCCCGAAGTGATATTTTTAGCCGAAGCCTTCACTGAGCCTAAAGTAATGAGGCTTTTGGGCAAGGTTGGTTTTCAGTTATCGTACAGTTATTATCCCTGGAAAGACACCGAAGCGGAAACCAGGCAATTTATAGAAGATCCCAACGAAGGCATAGTAACGCCTGAGACAAGATATTACCTGAGAGGTATAGGCTATATAAATACTCCCGACATATTACCCAAATTACTGCGGAATGCTCCGCCGACAATGTTTAAAATGAAATATGTTTTGGCAACAATGCTACCGAGCATAGGGATTTATGGGCCGCTTTATGAATTATGCATGAATCAACAAGCGAAGAATGGCTCAACCGATTACATGGATTCCGAGAAGTATCAAGTATGGGATTGGGATCCTTACTTTAAAGCCGCGGCAAAAGGCGAGATACCGAATGTCAGTGATTTTATATCGCGGGTAAACAGGATACGGCATGAAAATCCGGCCTTGCAGTTGGACAATATCCGATTTATCGAAACAGAATCATGGGGTATGGCCGGGAAAGATATAGTGGTATTCATAAAAAAGACGCCGGACAACAGCAATGTAATAGTGGTAGCGGTAAACATTGACCCCAAAGGCACTCTTAAATGGGTAGACGCAGTAATGCCTTTGGAGGATTTAGGCATAGATAATGAAGAAAAATATGTGTTAAGAGATTTGTTGAACGGAGAAACTTACGAAAAGAAAGGGGCCGTAATAAGAATGGGACTTGATTCTTCGGAAAAAGAAAAACCTATAGCGCACATATTCTTATTACAGAGGTCTTCGGAAGTACGGGGGGCGTCATCAGCTATTATTATAGAGGTGGTAGCCGATACCGCCTCTTCCTCTTCTCTGGTCGGTCAAATAATAGGCAAAGTAACCAGCGAATCGGCCTTTAAGGAATCTGGGGAATTGAAGGAATATCTGGCAAATCCAGGGATAAGCGGAGTTTTAATCGATGAAGAAGGCCAGAGCATCATTTCCTTGTATTCGGCCTTAAAAAGAGATTTAAGGGCTGTGGCCGGAGAAATATCCCTTGGTAATCCCGGTGAAATGCATTTCAGGGTTTTTCAGACAGCCTTAGCCAGCGAAAAAGGCTTGGGAACTTATTTAGCGGCGGATACCGAAGGCAACAAAGTATTAGTCGTAAGCGGAAGAGAGAAATACGTAAAGGTCTTCGAAGGATTGGACTATGAGATTGCCGTTATGACCACGGAAATGGGCAACGGAATATCCGGTTATGGCGGCATCGGAACTTACATAGAAACTCTTACCCGGTATCTTTCAGAATTCTTAAGAATTATAGTAATAGGCTGGGATAACGACGGGACAAACCTCAAAGGTAAAGAACTCACTCTTGGGGAATATTTATCCCGGAAAGCTGACGATGTTAATGACGATGAATTCCTCAACCTCAGGTTTTACGGCGTATCCAAGAAAAAGGTGGGAGGATATGAAACAGTAAGGCACGCTTACGACTTGTCGCAGATAATGGTCGAATATTTAACCAAAGAACATCCGGAGATACTTCTTGCCTATATCCAGGCATGGTACAACGGAGGAGCTGTGCCTTTATTGGCCCGGAAATTGCCGGCCACGGCCATAGCCGCTATTTTCCACAGCGTCCAGCCTAGCAAATACTGGAAAGCCGGTGATTTCAGCGGCGAAGACGGTCCCCATTGGGGAGTATACGGTCAGCGTCAGGCTAATAATTTTGAAGCCAATTACCCTTCTTATTCCGACGGCATCATTGCTATGACCGACGGTAACGGTGGCGAAGTCCTGCGGTTTTACCAGGAAGGGGAAGTGGTAATAAACCAGGATCACTTCGCCTGGCTGGCGGGAGAAGATTCACCGGCTTTGTTTGAAGAGCTGGTCGGGCAGGGTTATATAGAAAGAAAAGGCCCCGGTGGTAGGTTTAGCGATAAATTTGAAGTGGTAAACCGGGAATATAGCGCTTGGTTTAAGGAATTTATTCTTGTTTTAAGCGAGAACGGCTATGCTTACGAAAATGGAGTCTTAACTGCAAAAGCTCAGGAAGATAAAGAAGGATTCAAACTGCTGGAGGCCGAATTTACAAATAAACGGCCCAAGCCGGCATTAAATTTAAGCAGTCGGTTCGCAAAGTATGCCGAGGGTGCTTTACAACTATGCAATTATCCCCGTTCTCCAGACATGGCGGCCAAAATGGAGAAAATATATCACGGCATACCGGCCGAGAACAACAGCATTCCTTCGGTAGACCGGGACAAATCTTTTGAAACCCTGGAAAGATATCTTGATAAACACGCCCAGTCCAACCCCGGCAAGGTCGATAAGCTGAAGGATATGCTCTCGGAAGCTAAACAGGGAATGCGTAAAATCATAACATATGTGGGCAGGCTATCCGGCCAGAAAGGACTTCATATTTTAATCGATTCCCTGCGTCATCTCGACCCTCGTCAGTATATACTGGTATTGATTGCCAGCTCCCCCGACAGTAAAGAGATGCAGAAGCTTGCCGATGAACGGATACCGGTGCATCCGAACATTCTCTGGATAAATGAACACGTAAAGAACCAGGCCGATACCGATTCCATACGCACAGGGTCGGATGTTATTCTGGTGCCGTCCACCAACGAACCTTTTGGCCTGGTTATTCTGGAAGCTTGGCGGGCTCATGTGCCGGTTGTCGCCTTAAAGGGTTCGGGCGGGCCGGAAGAATTAATCAAAGATATACGCGAATACCGCTTAGATGATAGCAACGGAATACTGGCCGATGCTCAGGAACCGGAAGCTTTGGCCCGGGCGATAAGCGAATTGCTGATTTTATCCGAAGAACAGATAAAAATATTAAAAGAAGCTTCTTTTAAATGTTTTATCGAGAATTACAATTTACGCCTTAATACCACACCCCTTACTTTTAACTTCTTCGAAGGGCTTATCATAAGCAAACAAAAGAGAATCTTTGAACAGAGAAAAGCGGAATTGGCTCAAGAGAAAGGGCAAATGATCGATGTAATGTCCGATGAGTTTAGACAGCAGTTTGGGAAATTCATCCAGGCCGTATTGCTGGCTGACGGTATAGAGAAGGTGGCGATCCCGGTCAAGGACACCGCCTCGTCCCCCATTATCTCATCCTCTCACCCAACCACCTCAAAGATAAAGACCTTTATAGTCAGCCAGTTTGAACAAATGGCTTCTCATCTCGGAATGGACAAAAACTCCCCCTC
>DAOVNW010000188.1 GCA_030630095.1 Candidatus Omnitrophota bacterium | reverse complement strand
GAATCCGACACACACGGGCTTATCTGTAAAACGCTTTATCCTCTTTATGTTCTCGGCGATACGAGTAGCGAGATAATTCCTGGCGCCGGTAACACCTGTCAGGGAGACGTAATAAATAAACCCTTTGGAGTGAGACACGGCTGTTTTTATCCTTGCTTCATCCGATGTAGGCGCTACGAAGTAGATAGTAGCCAAATCAGCCTTTCTGGCGAAGAGTTCAATCTGGCCCGCTTCATCCGCCGGCAAGTCAGGTATGATAATTCCGTCTATGGCATTATCTTTGGCATCTTTTACAAAATTTCTTATCCCATAGTGAAATATAGGGTTATAATAACTCATCATTACAAGAGGAACTTTAATTGAGGCTTCGAGCTCCTTCGCCATCTTAAAGATACTTTTAAGGCTGATATGATTACTCAGGGCACGCTGTGAGGCCGCCTGTATTGTCGGCCCGTCTGCCAGCGGATCGGAAAAAGGAACGCCTAATTCTATCAGGTCAACCCCGTTTTTGCATAATACCTTAATCAGTTCTTTGGTGGTTTTTAAATCAGGATCCCCGCAGGTTAAGTAGGCAATGAAGGCCTTCTGCCCTTTTTCTTTAAGGTCTTTAAATTTTTTTTCAATTCTATTCATTTTATTTATCCTTATTTTTTATTTAATACCCAGAACCTCAGATACAGCTTCGACATCTTTGTCTCCGCGCCCCGACAAACACATAATGATAATGTCCTTCTTCCTAAAACGGCCAGCTTTCTTTTTAAGGTAGTAAAGCGCGTGGGAAGGTTCGAGAGCGGGTAGAATGCCTTCGGTCCTGGCGAGAAGCTTAAATCCTTCTAAGGCCTCTTTGTCGGTTACGGCAGCGTATTCCGCCCTTTTTGTCTTTTTATAGTATGAGTGTTCCGGGCCTACTCCCGGATAATCTAAGCCGGGGGCTATTGAATGAGCGTTTAACACCTGTCCGTTTTTATCCTGCAGGAGGTAGCTTTTTGAGCCGTGAAGAATGCCGACCTCCCCTGTTATAAGAGAGGCGGCATGCTTGTAAGATTTAATGCCGTAACCGGCAGCTTCTATACCTATAAATTTAACCTTTGTTTTCTCAAAAGGATAGAATAATCCGAGAGAATTACTTCCACCGCCTACGCAGGCAACTAAATAGTCCGGCAGTTTTCCTTCAAGTTCCATAATCTGTTTTTTTGCTTCATTGCCGATGACGGTTTGAAAATCTCTGACCATCATTGGATATGGATGCGGGCCGACTACAGAACCCAGCACGTAATAGGTATTCTTCACGTTGGTGACCCAGTCTCTAATTGCTTCATTGGTGGCGTCTTTGAGTGTTTTGCTTCCACCGTGAACGGGAATTATTTCCGCCCCCAGGAGTTTCATTCTTAAGACGTTTAGTTTTTGTCTCTTGATGTCCTCGTCTCCCATATAGATGTGGCATTTTAGATTAAATAAGGCGCAGGCCGTGGCTGTAGCGACACCGTGCTGCCCGGCACCCGTTTCAGCAATAATGCGGGTTTTACCCATCTTAATTGCCAGTAAAACCTGACCTATAGTGTTATTGATTTTATGAGCGCCTGTATGCGCGAGGTCCTCCCTTTTTAGATAAATTACGGGGCCATTTATTTCCGCCGAAAGTCTTTTTGCCTTGTAGAGCGGCGTGGGCCGCCCTACGTAATAGTTAAGATAAAAGTTTAACTCAGAGTGGAAATCTTTATTTGTTTTAAGTTTACTGTATGCCTTTTCTAATTCACTAAGGGCGTTCATTAAGGTCTCGGGAACAAACTTTCCGCCGAAAATTCCGAAATAACCCGCTTTATTGGGTATCATGCTTCCTCCTTTTTCACTTTTAATATAAAGTCTTCAATGAGGCTTTTCAGTTTTTTACCCGGCGCCTCTTCTACTCCCGAAGAAACGTCAACGGCGTAGGGTTTTACCGTCTTAATTGCTTCGCTTACGTTTTGAGGATTGAGCCCCCCGGACAGAATTATTGGTTTGTTTAGCTTTTTTGCCCGCCGGGCAACTCCCCAGTCAAAAGTGCGCCCTGTTCCTCCACCGGACTCTTTAGAATAGGTATCTAATAAAAAAGCGTCAGCTTCCCTATGTTCTTCGATGCCGTTGAGGCTGTCAACACCCTTTATTCTTATAGTTTTTATGATTTTTTTGTGGGGCTTAAACTGGAGTATGAATTGGTGGTTTTCGTCCGCGTGAAACTGCAGGGTATCAAAGGGGCAGTTTCTCAAAACCTCTTTAATAAAGGAGACCGGCTGATTGGCAAAAACAGCTACGCAGTTGATAAATGGAGGAACAGATTTAAGTATATAGCTGGCATTTTCAATATTAATCCGTCTTAGCGATTCGGCGAAGATAAAACCCAGGGCGTCGCATCCGGCTTCAATTGCCATTTGAGCATCTTCTAAGTTGGTTATTCCGCAGATTTTAATTTTTGTCATTACCATCACCCTTGATTTCTTCTAGTTTTTCTTTTATATTACCGCTTCTCATAAAGGCTTCACCTATCAGGGCGGCGTTTATGCCCAGTTTTTCAAGGAGGATGATGTCATCGCGTGTTTTAATGCCGCTTTCAGAGACCAGGATAATATTTTTATCTTCCGGAATTAATGCTCTGAGTTTCGCGGTATTTTCGAGCTTAACTTCAAGT
>DAOVNW010000194.1 GCA_030630095.1 Candidatus Omnitrophota bacterium | reverse complement strand
ACAAATTTCCGCGTGCTTATTAACATTTATTAAATTCTCACCGTGTGTTTTAATAAACTTTCCCAAATTCCTGATGACCTCGTACAGATCGCTTTGCTCACCTTTAACATCAAGAGGAGTCTGCCAATAGAAAACAGGCCCCAGGTCACCCTTTCTCGGAGGATTTACGCCCTGCGAAAACATATAAAAGTTCATTCCTTTCATGCCATGGGCCAGACAGGCTTTATAAAAAAGATTTAACTCATTCGCGTATACGCGGGTCTTATGATGGCGGCTGCCGGCTTGCATCTCTATCCCCAAAACAGGATATCTGTGTCCCTGTAAAGCACGCACAACCTCATTGCAAATCAAATCATCATGCATATTCCTGAAGTCTACCGCTTCGGGAATATGGTCAACTCCCAGCATAATCTCGGGGCACAGATTACCCAGCTCATCGTACATAATTATGTTAACCGGATACTCCAATGCACGGCCGTCTATCCAGCCGGGGAGATTATGAAAAGCCGGTATCGTTATCTTAAAACTCCTCGCCTCTTTAAGCAAATGAATGAGATAGGCGGCATAGTACCAGCGGTAAAAAAGGTGCCAATCTCTATACTTCAGATAATCTTTTTTATTTTTTACCTTTTCCGAAGGGGCTTTTACTTCACTAAACTTTTCATAGTTTGTCTGGTAAACTTTATTCAATTTCGCGATATCCCCGTAGTTCCTTTTCAGAAAATCGTGATAGTGTTTAATGCATCCCCTGTTATAATCACCCTCGGCAGAAAACCAATAATAAAAGGCTATTTCATTACATAACTGCATCATAATGATCATTTTGTCGTTACTAATCTGATATTTCTCAATTATCGGCATTACATTTTTGTACCAACGCTTGGCATGCTTTAAATAGACAGGATTCATATAACTGGTCATCTTTAAGGGATGGATATTATTGTCCTTATCAAGCGCCTGCACCTCCGGATATTTTTCAAAAAGCCACTCAGGCAGGCCGTTGCGTTTATACTCAGCCAGAATATAAGGGCCCGGCTTAACAATCACATAGAGGCCCATTTCATAGCACAAATTCAGAAATCCTATTAAATCTCTCTCCGCGCGGCTGTCTCCTGTAAAGTCAAATTTATTGTCCTCATACTCGTGCCAGCACCAGGGAATATAAAAAGAAACCGCATTGCAGTTGGCTTCCTTCAATTTGGCAAGATGAAGCTTCCATAATTTCTTTGGAATTCTAAAATAATGAATTTCACCTGAGAAAATAAAAAAATCATTATCATTAAGCCTGAATCCGTCCTTGGTAATCTTAAAATCCATTTTTACCCTCTTTTAAGTTAATTTTTCGCGGCAAGAAAAAGGGCAAATTCATTTTCTTACTTTTGCTTTTAGAAGAAAGAAAAATAGATCTGCCCTTTTTCTCTATTTCTTAGAACAACTTTTTACCAAATAATTAATATCTTCTTCAGCCGCCTTATCCAACTTAACAAAGCTAAGGCCTATATCATAATGCGAATCTTCCTTTCGCGGCTCTTTTGTCCAGACTACTTTTGACAACACCTCCCTGGGACCGCTATCTTTCTCCTGAAAGCTAATCTTTAAAACTACATCCCTGTCTACTATCCTGTTAATTCTATTAGTATCATTGTTTTTAAAGCGGCAGTTAAAGTTAAAAACCCAACCCAGGCAATTTGAACATTTATCGCATTTCCAGGCCTTCGGCTAGTTCAGCCTCACTCCACCCAGACTTATATCTTTAGACAGGACTGGTATCTCGTTCGTCAGCGCGGTACGTTTATCTTTTCTTAAAAGTTGGCCCAAAAACCGCGCTTTGACATTACTTCTCTTTTGCTTTCTTTTTTCATTAATCATATTTTCACCCTTTTTTATGAAACTATTTGATCCACAATTTGATCCCTGTATTCCTGAGGTGAAATATTCATCCATTTTTTAAAAACTTTACTGAAGTAATTCGGGTCCTGATAGCCGACCGCGAAAGATATCTGAGCTACACTGAGACGCCGGTCTTTAAGCAGCCTAATGGCAGCTTCCAGCCTGATTTTTGTCAGATACTCAATGAAGGTCGCGTTGTACTCTTTTTTGAACTGATGCGAAAAATAATAGGGGCTTAGGCTAACTGCCTCAGAAACTTCACCAAGGCTTAAATTAGGCCGGTAATAGTTCCCCTTTATATGATCTATCGCCCTGGCGATATTTTCCTGCAAGTGGGTCTGGGACAATTCTGAATTCATAAAAACCATCTCTTCAAACTTCGATATAAAGACGTAATTAACAAACGATTGCAGAAATAGACTGAGCTGGTCCAATCTGTTTTTATCCAGAACGCATATCTCTTTGCCTTCTTTGTGGAACTTCTTTTTTATAGACTTCCCCCGCTCTTTTTTCTCCATAGGCAGCCGGTCTTTATTCATTACCCTTATCCCATTAGACACGGCTATTCCGTAAACTTTTTTGCGAAATAAAACGGGAACAATAAATCTTTTTATACCCGGCTGACAGCTTGAAATTTGCGCTTCCTTCTTCTCAATTGCCTTTTT
>DAOVNW010000129.1 GCA_030630095.1 Candidatus Omnitrophota bacterium | reverse complement strand
TATTATGAGTTTGCCAGAGACGCGGAAGGCTATCCTGATTCGCTCAGGTTTTTAGAGAGGCCCAACGTTATCATTCTAAGAACTTTTTCTAAGGCTTATGGCTTGAGCGGCCTGCGCCTGGGTTATGGCCTGGCTAATGAGAGTCTCATTACCGCGCTTAATAAGGCCAGACAGCCCTTTAACGTTAATTATCTGGCTCAAGCAGCGGGCTACGCGGCTTTAGATGATGATGAGTTTTTGAAGAAGACACTTAAAGTCAATGAGGATGGTAAAATATTTATATATAGAGAGTTAAATAAAATGGGCCTTGATTATATACCCAGCGTTACAAACTTTATTATGTTTAATGTTAAGGGAGAAGCTGACGCGGTATTTCAGGAAATGCTTAAAGCAGGTGTCATTATCAGGAGTATGGCTTCTTATAAATTAAACAGTTGGATAAGAGTAACGGTGGGTACCAAAGACGAGAATCAGAAGTTTGTAGACGCGCTGAGGAAGATCGTTAAAGGAGAAAAGCTGTGATAATTATATTAAAACCGGATATTTCTGAAGAGCAGATCAGGCATGTAGAAGAGCGTATTAAAAACCTTGGTTTAAAGCCGGTGATTTCAAAGGGCGCGGAGAGAACGATTATCGGGGTTATCGGCAAAGAGGATAAAATCAGGCTTCAGCCGCTTGAGGCGATTGAGGGTGTTGAGAAGGTGATGCCGATATTAAAGCCTTATAAGCTGGCTTCACGCGATTTTAAGAAAGAGTCAAGTGTCATTGATGTTGGCGGTGTTAAAATAGGCGGCAAAGAGGTGGTTGTTATTGCCGGTCCCTGTTCTGTTGAAAATTTTGAATCTTTAAAAGAAGTGGCCAAGAAGATTAAGGCCTCCGGCGCCAGGATGCTCAGAGGAGGAGCTTTTAAACCAAGGACATCTCCCTACAGCTTTCAGGGTTTGGGCGAGGAAGGCTTAAAGTATCTTAAAGAAGTTGGGCGCGAGACAGGTTTGCCTGTAGTAACGGAGACAATGGATGTCAGGCAGGTTCCTTTGATTGATAAGTACGCGGACGCCTTTCAGATTGGCGCCAGAAATATGCAGAACTTTGACCTCTTAAAAGAGGTGGGGCGGACGAAAAAACCGGTGCTTCTAAAGCGCGGAATGAGCGCTACTGTGAAGGAGCTGCTTATGTCTGCCGAATACATCCTGTCGGAGGGAAACCTGAACGTTATTTTGTGCGAAAGAGGTATAAGAACTTTTGAGACCGCGACTCGCAATACTCTTGATCTGAGCGCTGTTTCAGTAATTAAGGAGTTAAGCCATTTACCGGTTGTAGTAGATCCTTCGCACGCGACCGGCAAGTGGAGTTTAGTCGCTCCTATGGCTAAGGCGGCAGTAGCGGCCGGATGTGATGGACTGCTTATCGAGGTTCATATGAATCCGGAAGAGGCCATTTCTGACGGAGCTCAGTCTCTAAAACCGGATACTTTTGATGAGTTAATGAAGTCTTTAAGGCAAATAAGCGTAGTCGTCGGGCGCTCTATTTAAGTGGATTAAAAGATGAAAGAGTTCAAAAAGATTGCGATTTTAGGGGTGGGACTTATAGGCGGCTCTATTGGCTTAGCGGTTAAGAAGAAAGGAGCGGCCCAAGAGATTAGGGGGCTTACTACGAAAAGGTCTACGCTGGCTAAAGCGCTTTGCCGTAAGGCGATTGATAGTGGAACTCTTTCGCTGAGGAAGGCTGTCTCAGGCGCTGATCTGGTAATAATATGCACGCCTGTTAAAACGGTGAGCCGAATTATCAAAAAAATATTACCCTATCTCAAAAAAGGCTGCCTTATAACCGATGTGGCCAGCACAAAAGGTGAGATAGTGGAGAAAGTGGAAAAAATATTGCCTTCGGGCGTTTCCTTTGTAGGCGGGCACCCTATGGCAGGCTCTGAAAGGACAGGTGTGGAGTTTGCCGGAGCAGGGCTTTTCGAGGGATCTGTTTGCATTGTTACCAAATCAAAAAAAACCGCTTCAAATGACCTTAAGAAAATCAGCGCCTTTTGGAGAAAACTTGGCGCTAAAGTTAAGGTTTTGACTCCCGGCCGGCATGACGAAATCGTGGCGCGGGTTAGTCATCTGCCGCACTTAGCGGCCGTGGCTTTAGTTAATGAACTAAGTAAGGGAGACGCGGACTTCGTTTCCAGCGGTTTTAGGGATACTACCAGAGTTTCATCTTCTTCAGCAAAAATATGGCGGGATATTTGCTTAAGCAACCGAAGATGTATTTCGCTTGCTTTAGATAGATATATAAAACGTATGAAGGTTATAAAAAAAGAGATAGACGACTTAAATGGTGCGGCTATAAGCCGGGAATTCAAAAAAGCAAAGATGGCAAGAAAGATAATTAAAGGTTGAAAAAAGGTTTTGTCGTAGCAATTGACGGGCCGGCCGGCTCGGGAAAAAGTACCGTTGCCCGAATGCTGGCTGAAGAGCTCGGATATGTATATGTTGATACCGGAGCTATGTATAGGGCGCTTACTTTAAAAGCCCTGCGCGGCGGTATTGATTTAAACTCCAAAAAGGCTTTGATTGAACTTGCCCGCGGAACAAACGTAAGACTGGAAAACGCCAATGGCCGTTCATTAAGAGTTTTGCTGGATGAAGAGGATGTAACAGAGCGGATAAGGGAGCCGGAGGTTACAAATAACGTCGCGTACTTAGCCAACATTCCGGAGATAAGAGAGTTGATGGTCAACCTTCAGCGTACTCTCGGAGAAGGCAGGTTTATAGTTATTGAAGGCAGGGATACGACGACTGTAGTTTTTCCTAACGCCGATAAAAAGTTTTATCTTGATGCCTCCTTTGAAGAGAGATTAAACAGGCGCTATCGGCAGCTGCTCTCGGAAGGTAAGGATGTTGCTCTGGACGTTCTTGGTAGAGATATGAACGCGCGGGATAAAAAAGATGCCGGAAGGCGGGTTGGAGCTTTAAAGCTGGCCGAGGACGCGATTTATATTGATACTACGAAACTTACAATAGTTCAGGTTGTTAAAAAGATAACTTCATACATTTAAATAATATGCTGTACTGGCTTAGCAGAGCTATATTTACTGTAATATTTAAACTCTTTTTTAGAATCAGAGTTTGGGGAAGCGAAAACATTCCTGCCGCGGGCCCATTTATTATCGCCGCTAACCACGTAAGTTATCTCGATCCTGTGGTTATGGGTGTAGCCTCTCCCCGGAGAGTTGCTTTTATTACCAGAGGCAGTTTGTTTAAGAGTAAATGTTTTGGTTTATTGATTAAAAGTGTAGGCGCTTTTCCCTTAAGTAATGGAGAAGGAAGTAATATTGCGGCCATTAGAAAGGCTCTTGGTATTCTTAAGAAAAACGCGGGCTTGCTTGTCTTTCCTGAAGGAACCAGAAGTTATGACGGCAAACTGCGAAAGGGTCTCTCGGGCGTTGGAATGATAGCCGCGAGAGCCGGATGTCCTGTTATTCCGGCCCTTGTTTTAGGAACCGATAAAGCGCTTCCCAGAGGCGCCGGATTTATTAAGATTGCCAGGCTGTCCGTTTATTTCGCTAAGGCAGTTTATCCACCGAAGAGTTCGGATAAGAATAGCTATAAGGATTTTACGGACAGGGTTATGAAGGAGATAGATGCTCTGGCAGCTGGTAGAGCGCGGAAAAAATAAGCGTCAGGCCTTTTTTGCTATTTTTTAAATCTTTTGCCCTCAAATTCGCTTGACAAAGGGAAGTGTTTCATAGTATAGTTAGCTTATGTAGGCATAAAATTGTCTTTATTAACCAACCCCGTGTTACCATAAGCTGCAAAAAGAGCGC
>DAOVNW010000181.1 GCA_030630095.1 Candidatus Omnitrophota bacterium | reverse complement strand
TAATCTGTGTAATCATGGGGCTTTCTTAATTTGTTTTAATAACATGCAAATTATTAAGTTATAGAAACCTATTCAACTTAATTAAGAATGACCCATCTTTTTTACAATTTCTTTAAACAGCCTGCCCCTGTCTTTATAGTCTTTAAACATATCAAAACTGGCGCACATCGGAGACAACAGAACGCAATCACCCCGTGCCGCCAGACCTTTTGAGAGCCTGAGAGCCTCTTCCATGCTGTCTGCCGTCATAACAGGTTTAATATTTTTCAGGGCGTCCTTTAATTTTTTTCTTGCTTCACCCAGCAAGATTACAGTCTTTACTTTCTTTAAAAAATCAAAGTTCACCTTTGAGAAATCTGTATCTTTATTCTGCCCCCCGGCTATTAACAGCACAGGGCAGTCTAAGTTCATCAGTGCCTGGCGGGCCGCCGCTACATTAGTCGCCTTTGAGTCATTTATATAGCTAATACCGTCAAAGACACCCACCGGCTCAATCCGGTGTTCCAGCCCCTTAAAGTTTTTCTGAACCTCAAGAAGCGTTTTTATATCAACCTTATAAGCCAGGGTCAGGGCGGTCAAGAAGAGAAAATTCTCCATTGACTTTATGGCAGTCAGGTTTACCTCTGAGCTATGAATAACCTTCTCCCGCCCTTTAGCGCGCCGCCTGATAACAAAGCCCGCTTCATCTATATAAATATCGGCTTTGCCTTTAGAAGAGACGAGGATAACCTTTGACTTTATTTCGTCAAGCGGAAACCTGCCTTCAACGTCTTCTTTGCGAAGAATGGTAAAACTGTCTTGTTTTTGATTTTCAAATATCCTGGCCTTAGCCTGAAAATACTCTTTAAGGCTTTTATGGCGGTCCAAATGATCGGTATCCGCGTTTAATATCATACTTACCCCGGGAGAAAACTTCTCAATGTACTCCAGCTGAAAAGAACTCACCTCCAAAACCACCACATCATCCTTCTTTAGCGAGGAGACAACGTCACAAAAAGGCCGGCCGATATTTCCGCAAAGGACGGGAGTGGAATCCGTTTTTTCCAGCATCCGGTTAATCAAATTACAGGTTGTAGTCTTTCCGTTGGTACCGGTAACGGCAATAACAGGCGCTGGGCAATTAAGGTAGCCAAGTTCTATCTCGCTGATTACCGGTATCTTTAAAAGCTTCGCCTCTTTGAGAAGTTCGTTCGCCGCGGAAACCCCGGGACTTACCACAACCAGGGCGCAGCCTTTAATAAAATCCTTTGTGTGTCTTCCAGTCTCAACAAGGCTTATGCCCGCGTCCCTCAGAACGGCGGCGCGCCTTTTAACCGCTTCGCTGTCGCGGTTATCAGATACACGGACTTTAGCGCCCAGCCTTTTTAAAAGACGGGCGGCGCTTAAACCGCTCTCACCTAAACCGATTACTGCCGCGTTGAGTGATGTCATATCTATCTTAATTTTAGGGTTGCCAAGCTTAATAGAGCCATGATAATCGCGATCAGCCACAAACGGACGGTTATCTTTGGTTCATCCCAGCCCTTTAACTGCAGATGATGATGAAACGGCGCTACCAGAAACATCCTTTTGCCTCTTAGCTTAAAGGAGGCTACCTGAAGAATAACAGATAAAGCCTCGGCCGCGAATATCCCGCCCACAATCAAAAGCAGTAGTTCTTTCTTGATAAAAATTGCTACGGTTCCTATAGCTCCCCCAAGCGCCAAAGAACCGGTGTCCCCCATAAAGATTGTTGCCGGGTAAGAGTTAAACCAGAGAAAACCAAGCCCGGCGCCGATAATACATGAACAAAAGACGGTTAACTCTCCCGCCTTCGGAATAAAAGGAATTTGCAGGTAATTGCTGATTACCGCGTGGCCTGTTACATAGCTGTAACCGGCATAAGTCAGAGCCGCTATCACCACACAGCCTATGGCCAGGCCGTCAAGGCCATCGGTCAGGTTCACAGCGTTTGACGAACCTACTATGACTACTATAGCGAATAAAATATAAAATATGCCCAAGTCAATCAGGCAATTTTTACAAAAAGGAATATCCAGTTTTGTACTTATGTCCGGATGATAAAAAACATAAAGCCCTATAAGTAAGCCCAGCATTATTTGGCCAATAAGCTTTGTTGTCACAGCCAGGCCGCTTGATTTTTTTTTAACTAACTTCAGATAATCATCTAAAAAACCCAACAAGCCAAACCAAACGGTCGCGGTCAGCGCTATTAAGATATAAGAGTTTTTTAAATCAGCCCATAACAAGGTAGGTATAATAATAGCAAAGAGAATAATCAGCCCCCCCATACTCGGTATATGCTGTTTCTGCTGGTGTAAAGGAACAAGTCCGGGGCAGCTGCTGGTTCTGACATTTTGCCAAATATGGAGATTCGCGAGCCTGTCTATAACGTAGCGGCCGATGAATAAACTGATAAAAAAGGCGCTGACCGCGGCAATCGCCGATCTAAAGGTAATGTACTTGAGAACATTAAAGCCAAACCATATATCTCTTAGGGGGTATAACAATTTATAAAGCATCGCGCGATCTCCTCCGCTTTCATTAATCTGGAACCTTTTAATAAAACCACATCTTTGGGACGGGCTATTTTATTTAATATCTCAACTGCTTCTTTTTTGGTCCGGGCATGCATGGCCCGTGCTTTTTTCATACCTTCATTTAAGGCGGAACCGTAAATGAACTTCGCGTCCCTGCCCAGAGAAATTAAAAAATCCACCCCGGAAGCGGCTATCAGACGGCCTATCTCCTGATGGAACTTTTTAC
>DAOVNW010000138.1 GCA_030630095.1 Candidatus Omnitrophota bacterium | reverse complement strand
GGCAATGAGTATAGCCAATGTTAGCTTTGATACCTGGCGCTCAACCATTCTCTGGATGTACTGGATTAATCCTATGCTGGCCTTTTTTAATCTCCTGCCGGCTTTTCCTATGGACGGAGGAAGGGCGCTGAGGGCGTTTTTGGCCGCCCATATGCCCTTTATCAAGGCCACGCGCATCGCCGTCAGCATAGGGCACTTTTTTGCTATTATCTTCGGCCTTACCGCAATGATAGCAAAACACCCTATATTGATGCTTATAGCCTTTTTTATCTATATCGCCGCTTCACAGGAAGAAAGGCAGGTAAAACTGAAGTACGCGCTAAAAGAATTTAAAGTCAGAGATATTGCCGCCGGGGAGTATCATTCCATAAGACCCGATACTCCTTTGTCCGGCGTTCTGGAGTTATCGCTTAAGACAACTCAACAGGACTTCCCCGTTGTAGAAGAAGGCAATGTTCTGGGAATTTTAACCAGATACAGTTTAATTTCCGCCCTACACCAACATAAAGGTGAAAATAAAGTTAAAGAAGTTATGGCAAGAGAGGTTGTCAGGGTTAGCCCGGGGGAAACTCTAAATTCAGTTTATAGTAAGATGGCCGCCGCTAATTCAAAAACCGCATTAATTTTGCAAAAAGGTGAATTAAAAGGTATAATAAGCATAGAAGATATAGCCAGGGTGTATCAGTTGCAGAGCAGTCGTTAAGTAAGGAAGGTTCCGTCTCGAAAGATGTCTCAAAATTCTCTTTGACAATTTTGCGACTCTCGGCGGAATTAATTCGCACAAATAATTTATGACATCCAAAGAATGACATAAATTATGTGCTCATTAAGGAGTGATAAAATGAAACTGTTTTCTAGGTTGAAGAGAAAAAGGGTACAGAAAGTTGAAGAAAAGGGTGAAAATCAAAAGGCTGAAGGGTATCTTAAGAGAGAAGATGCCGAAGGCTCTAAGGAGAAAAAGGTAACTGTAAGCCAGGAGCAAAAAATTATTAAACGAACTAATAAGGCAAAAGATATTCTGACCAAAAATGTTATGATTGGCAGGACAAGGGGTAAGAAATCACACGGCCCCAGAGGCAATAAGGATGAATGAAAGGATTAAAGCCGGGCCTTCAATTTTGGCGGCCGACTTTTCCAACCTTTCCGCTGAGATAAAAAGGGCGGAGGACGCGGGGGTAGATTTTTTGCATTGCGACATAATGGATGGACACTTTGTCCCCAACATATCCTTTGGGCCGGCTATTATCAGGGATATCCGCAAACACACGAAACTAACTCTGGACGTTCACCTTATGATTGAAAAACCCCGCAAGTTTTTAGAGGCCTTCATAAAAGCGGGTAGCGACATTATCACCGTCCACATTGAAACAGTAGAAAACCCTGCCCGGCTGATAAAAGAAATAAAGGAACTGGGGCTTAAGGCCGGCATTTCCCTTAATCCCCGGACACCTATAAAAAATATAGAGCCCGTATTAAATATGGTAGATTTGGTGCTGGTTATGACTGTCAATCCCGGGTTCGGCGGGCAAGAATTTATCAACAGCTGTCTTACAAAAATAACGCGGATAAGGCAGGTTTTTTCCGGAGACATAGAGGTAGACGGCGGCATAAACTACAAAACCGCCAAAATGGCAGTCGAGGCCGGAGCCAATATGCTGGTTGCCGGTACATATTTATTCGGCTCTGACAATATGAAAGGATCTGTTGAAAAATTAAAAGACATAAAGGCTTAAAATTCGGAACTGACGGTTGGCGGGCGCTTATAGCCAAGGAATTTACGTATAAAAACGTGAAAATCGTGGCTCAGGCTGTCTGTGACTATGTAAATAAAATTAATGGTAAAAGCCCTCGGGCAAAAATGGCAGTCGGCTATGATACACGTTTTTTATCAGACAAGTACGCGGAAATTATAGCCTGCGTACTGGCTGCCAACGGCATCAAGGCTCTACTCTCAAAGAGCTTTATTCCCACTCCAGCCTTAAGCCTTGCGGCCGGAAAACAAGGACTCTCCGGAGGCATAATGGTCACGGCAAGCCATAATCCCGCTGAGTTTAACGGTATAAAGTTCAAGACAAACCTGGGTTCATCCGCCGGTCCGGAAATTACTAAAAAAATTGAGGCCTATATAGGTAAAAACAAGGTTAAAAGCCTTCCCTTTAAAACTGCCATGACTAAAGGATTAATTGAAGAAACGGACAGCCTTAGCGCTTACAAAAAGAACATCCGAAGTTTTCTGGATATGAAAGCCTTAAATAAAAGCAGATTAAATATCCTGATTGACAGTATGCACGGCGCTTCTAACGCGATTATATTAGATATCCTTAAGTCATCCGGGATAAAAGTTACTATTTTGCGCGAAAAACCGCGGGTTGACTTCGGAAACGTTCCCCCTGAACCGATCGCGAAAAATCTTAAACAGTTAACCTCTCTAATGAAAGAGGGAGGATATGACATTGGCCTTGCCACAGACGGTGACGGCGACCGCTTGGCAGCAGTCGCCCCCGGAGGGCGGTTTATCACCTCCAGCGAAGTTTTTGGCCTTTTGATTATATATTTTACGCGCTATAAGAAGAAAAGTATCGCTATAGGCAAAACTATCTCATCCTCCAACCTGATTAACAGAATATGTGAAAACTATAATTTAGACCTAAGCGAAACTCCAATCGGCTTCAAATATCTGGCAGACCTGATGATAAAAGAAAAGGTGTCGCTGGCGGGAGAAGAGTCAGGCGGTATTGGAATACGAAACTACCTGCCTGACCGCGACGGACTCCTTATACAACTTCTACTTCTTGAAATGATCTCAAAAACCGGCAAGTCTATCGGGCAACTTTTAGGCGAGATGGAAAAAAACTTTGGCAGGTTTTATTACCAGAGAGCGGACTTTAAGTTTCCCGGGCAGACTCGTGAAAAGCTGAAATCAAAAATTAAAAACTACCGGTCAAAGACCATAGTTAATAAGAAAATAAAAGAGATAAAAGAAATAGACGGAATAAAATTCATTCTTGAGGACGGAAGCTGGCTTCTTTTCAGGTTTTCCGGAACAGAACCCATCTTAAGGATATACGTCGAGTCAAATACAAAAAAGTCAACCTCCGCTATGATAAACTTCGCGGCAAATTTAGTTAAATAACTTAATCACATGCATTATAATCAAAAACTGATAAGAAATTTTTGCATAATCGCCCACATAGACCACGGTAAATCAACCCTATGCGACCGTCTCCTCGAATTTACCGGAGCTATCAGCAAGCGTGAGTTAAAAGAACAGCTGCTTGACGATATGGACTTAGAGCGTGAACGCGGAATAACCATTAAGGCGTCCGCGGTAAGATTTTCCTACAAACACACCGATAACAAAAAATACACTCTAAACCTGATTGACACTCCCGGGCACGTAGACTTTACCTACGAGGTTTCCAAATCCCTTTCCGCCTCTGAAGGAACACTGCTGTTAATTGATGCCTCTGAGGCCATAGAAGCCCAGACCGTAGCCAACTACCATTTAGCTAAAGAAAATAATTTAACAACCATTCCCATAATAAACAAAAT
>DAOVNW010000163.1 GCA_030630095.1 Candidatus Omnitrophota bacterium | reverse complement strand
ATTTCAGGCTGCCTTCGGTTCCTTCTTTAAAGAGACGAACATAAACGAATTCCCCGGCGTCTAATCTGATGGCGTCAGCCCCTATCTTAATCATAGCGTTATCCAGGAAAACACTCGTTCCGTCACTCATGGCAAATGAGAGTTCGCGCGCTGTCGCGCCAAAAGCGGCTTCGGCTAAATTCAATAACGCTACTCGGGCAAAAGAGTAGGTTTTTCCGTTTTCCATGGTAAAGATTAAATTATCGTTGGCTCCGTCATAATCTATGCTTTGAACCTCAGAGACTCCCTCGCTTATCAGGCTTTCTCCGTCCGCGGTTAAAGTAGGCGCTTCTTTCACACCGCTTATAGTTACATCGCAGGGAATGCCGAAGGGGTCTGTGAATTGGAGGTTCTTCAGTTTAACGGTGATTGTGAAGGTGCGGTGAGTACTGCCTGACTGGGGATTTTCCAGCAGGCCTTTGGCTATAAGAGAGTCCGCGGCAAGTTTGGCTGGAGAACCTTCAGTCATTAGGTCGTTGGCGATGGAGATTTTGGTTAAGACGTTTCTCGCGGTTACAGATAGATAATCTTTTATTATTAAGGCTTCGGCGGCTTTGGAGGCTTGCTCGAATTCCGTTGATGTAACTTTGGGGGAGACGGTTAAGGTGTCGATTACCAGGGTTTTCCAGTCAGGCGATATTTTAGATGTGGATTTTGACAGGATAAAGTTTTCATAGTACATCTCCAGGGCATCGGAATAATAGATATAATAGACAGGGTAAGAAGCCATTTCTTTGACAAACAAGGCCGCGGGAAGCCTTAAATTTATCTTGTTCATGTGGTTATAATAGATTACTTTTTTTGGATCAGTCAGGTCAATCCTGCAGGTCGGATCCGCGTTCGGCGGCCGGTAAATACCGTTTTCATCGCAGTAGTAGTTTCTAAATTGCCCGCGATTCCAGTCAATATCAGATTTTCCTATTCCCAGCGGGGTTATTTTTACTCCGCCGGACGTCTTAAAGTATAATCTCTTTATTGAAAGTTTACTGTTAAGCCAGTCTTCAATACACACATAACCTTTTTTGCGGCAGTCAAAAAGGTAATCCTGTATCAAACTTGAGCTAAAACCCATATCTTTATATTTTTGGCAGGCGGCTTTGTATGTTTCCGTCCATGACCTCATCCTGTTAAAACTATAACTTACCTCCAAATCTCTTAAGTGCTCTATAACATCAGATGAATGATGCAGGTATTGGGCGTACTCTAATTCCGCCGACTGGACACCAAACAAGCCAAAGTTATGCGTTGTTATCTTATAGCCGCTTACGCCGGTTATCGGATCAGCAAAGGCCGCGTCCACTTTATTTAACAACTCGTTGGCCCTTACCTGGACGTAACCTTCTTCCATAAATGTCATATCTCCGCTTCGTTTTATTCCCGGCTCAAGGCCTGCCTCTTTCGCGCGCGAATCCTGCTCCGCCGCAACCTCGGCATGGCCTATCTCATGGAAATGCGATTTTGTGTTAAAGGATACTGTGGTATGAAAATCGCCTAAATAAACAGAGCTGGATGGAGAAAAAGATAAGTGACTTATAAATATCTGGTTTAACTCTTTATAGATAGATTCCGGCAAAAGTATCTTTTGTAAAGGCTGAGGCGTCAAGGTTAATTCAAGATCAAAAAGGTAACCGCCAAAGTCTCTAAAAAAATAAGGGACTCTTTCGTTGATACGGGTAATTGCTACCAAGATATTAGGTGTTATCTTCCCCGCTTTAGCGGTAGTTATTCCCGTATTGGGATTATCAAGCAGAGTATTTAAATCAGCCATGTTTTCTATGCCCAGGGCCTTCATGACTTCCCAGTCAAATTTAGTCAATTCTTCACACTTAAGCATCTCCTTTAAGATATAGGCTGTCTGCTCATTGGATAAGGCTCTTACCTGCCCTATGTCAGCATCTTCGCCAATGGCGGCATCCATAATATTTACCATGTTTTCACAATCCGCGGGCGTCCAGTCCTTGATTGAATTGGCGGGCAGGGTATAGGCATAGCCATCTATAGTAATACTCTTACCTTTAATCTTGTCCCATTCAGTGTCTATAAGCTGGCTAAAACCATCCTGGTTCTCAGGATAACCTAATTCCCTTAAGAGTTCGCCTACGGTAGTAACTCCGTCATTGGCTATTGTTGCAAGATAGGTGTCTATAGCATCGCGCATAACGGTTATGGCTGATGCCCGGGCTTCTTCCAGGGCTGTTACACCAAGTATATTCTCTACGGCTTTAAGAAAGGTATTGGGATAATCTTTGTATTTAGTTAGATAAGCGGCGTAATGATTTATAAGTTCGCCTGTGTTGGATACGCTCTTTATTTTGGCAAAATTGGCCGGGACTACCCTTATATTACCTCCGGCTTCTTCTACGATAAACATCTCATCAGGATAAGTTAGAACACAGTTTTTATAGTTAAGGCCTTCAACCGTTATGGTTTCTTCTGTGGCGTCATATAGTTTAACACAGGCCTCTGCTTGGGCCTCAAGTATCTTGAGATACTTTTCACTGCCGGGGGTTAACCCTTTAAGTACATCTCTGACAAGTTTTCCTTCTCCTATCAGCTCTTCGGTGATTACGTCTTTGGTATGAAAGGCGGTGTTTACTTTATAATCAATATTCGTTGTTTCGCTGAAGCGGTCAGAGGTAATAGTCGGGGCTTTTTCTTTAAGCTCTTCCTTCCAGGCGTCATTGCTTTGTCTTACCGCGGCTGAACTGCCGTGGCGGTTATGGGAGACGCCCATTATTGTTTCTTTGGCGCTATTCTTTGTATTAACGGTTATCTTATAATAGTCCCTGCCTTCGTCAGAATAGAGATATTCTCCCTGAATAGACTCTATGGAAACAAAGCCTTCTTCTTCAGGAAAAAGGCTGACAAGAAGCCGGTCCATAGCTCCGTAATCACCGTCTAACAGGCTTATCTGAACCGCCCTTCTCGCGGCTTCCGTGTCTGTAACTACCGCTGTTTCAAGAGGGTTTTCTATCCAGCCAACAGGCGCTCCTTCTTCAATTATTTTTACAACCCTGTCAACCAGGCCGGCGTCAATGGGAATTAGTTCATTAAATTTTGTGATAATCTCAGCCTGCGT
>DAOVNW010000048.1 GCA_030630095.1 Candidatus Omnitrophota bacterium | reverse complement strand
TTAATATATACATTTATATCTTTGGGGTATAATGCCAAAATCATCTCATACTGCTCTTCGGCTTTTTTCTGTTCGCCCTTTTCAAAATAAAGGCGGCTCAACTGTTTATACAGCTCCGTATTGAGCGGATCGCACTTCAAGGCCTCTTCATAGTAATAAATAGCTTTATCCGCGTCTTTCTTCAACTCATATATTACACCCAAGCTTACGTAAGCGGGCATAAATCCGCTATCCAGCTCAATCGCCTTTTTAAGGGCCCCAACCGCTTCATCAATCTGCTTGGTCTTCGTATAAATCAAGCCCAGATTAAAGTACAAAAGCGGTAGTTCTTCTTCAGCTATAAGCCGCTTGTATATATCTATCACCTCTTCATTGGCCCCCTGAAAAGCTAATAAATCCGCCAATGACAAAAGGACGGTTTTATTGCGCGGGTTCAACCTTAAGATTTCTTTACATTCGGATATAGCTTTGTCGTAATTACTCTCATATGTGTAGATAAAAACAAGTACTTGACGGGCTTCTAAAAGGCCGGGATTCAGCTCGAGAGCCTTATCCGCGTAGGATTTTGCCTTTTTGTAATCTCTCAGGTTCAAATAGTTTCTGGCAATGCGCAGGTATATCCAGGCCGGATTCTCCGCATACTCCAGCGCCTTGGCGTACTCTTCAATTCCCCTGTTCAACTGCTTCTGATAATCAAAAATAAACCCCATCATAAAGTGGGCATAGGCCTGGGTATTGCGGTCTATTTTTTTCTCATCAACTTTGGCAAAGGATAAAGGCGCCGTCAGGAAACAGCCGGCCGCGAAAAAACCAAAAACTAAAACAAAAAATATTCTATTAAACTTAGCGAAAAGACTGCCTGAACGCGTCATCTTATTTATTCTTCTTCTTATGCCTGTCTCTTTTTAACCTTTTATTCCTTTTATGCTTGGCAATCTTCTTCCTTTTTCTTTTCTTACCGCAGGGCATTTTAAACTCTCCTTAATAAATAGCTTTATTTAACGGGTATTCTATAATCCCGACTGCTCCCGCTTTTTTCAGTTCAGGGATTAACTTTCGCACAACTTTTTCATCTATTATCGTCTCAACAGCCACCCAGTCCTTCTGAATCAAGCTTGAAACTGTAGGTGTCTGCATGGCGGGTATCAACTTTATTACCTTATCTAAGTCACTGTTTTTAACATTCATCTTCAAGCCCACCTTTTCCTCAGCCAAAATAGCCCCCTTAAGCAGTAGGGCAATGTTCTCTATCTTCCTTCTTTTTTGCTTATTCTTCCATGAGCTCTTATTGGCTATCAGCCAGGTAGTAGACTGACAGACCACATCCACTATGCGCAGGTTGTTAGCCCGCAAACTCGAACCCGTCTCCGTCAGCTCCACAATAGCGTCAACCAACTCCGGAGCCTTAATCTCCGTCGCCCCCCAGCTAAATTCAACTTCCGCCTTAATCTTCCTGCTCTTGAGGTACTTTTTGGTTAATTTTACAACCTCTGTGGCAATTCTTTTGCCCTCTAAATCCTTCGGCTTTTTAATCGATGAACTGTTGGGCGCGGCCACCACCCACCTGACCGGATTTAGTCCCTGCTTGGCATAGATTAACTCCTCCACCCTTACAACGTCGGACGAATTTTCTTCTATCCAGTCATTGCCCGTCAGGCCGCAGTCAAGGACTCCCTCCTCAACGTACCTCGACATCTCCTGAGCCCGTATTAAAATACAGCCTATCTCGTCGTCATCTATCACCGGCAAATAAGACCGTGACGAAACCGACACATTAAAGCCGGCCTTTTTAAACATCCTAAAGGTTGACTCCTGCAAACTGCCCTTTGGTAAACCTAATTTAATCTTCATAACTCTTCCCGCCTTTATAGACTTGAAAATATTTAATATAGAAAGTTATTTTATATCAAAGCCAACCCTTAGTCAACTAAAATGTTATTTTTAACTTTTTTCTTGTCAAAGGGCTGCTGTGTGCTATAATGTTTTTTTAACTTAAAGGAGGTTATTTCAATGCTTAAGGTTTTACGAAAACAAAAAAATATGAAGGTAATACTCTGGGCGATATGTGTTATAATTATTGTCACTTTTGTCTTTTTCGGCATTAGCAGCGGCCCGCGAAGAAACAGTTCACAGCCAAAATATGCCGGCACGCTCTTCGGCAAAAAGGTGGCCTTTGATGATTTTGTCAAAAGTTACCGTGCCTGCCGGCAGCAGGCCGTCCTTCTCTACGGCAAAGACCTGCCCAAAATTATCGATATGTTAAATCTGGAAGAACAAGCCTGGCAGAGGTTGATTCTTTTAAAAGAAGTCAAAAAGAGAAAAATTCGTGTAGCGGACAAAGAGGTAGTTGAAAGAATCCTTCTGATATTTGGTCAAAACGGCAAAGTAGACGAAGAGTGGTACAAGATTGTCCTCGAAAGGTTGTTTAACACCACACCCAGAGCCTTTGAGGAAGATACGCGGCAGAGCCTGCAAATAGGTAAACTCGTAGAGGTTATCAGCGCCGGCATAACTCTCAGCGGTGAAGAGCTTTTAAATAAGTATAAAGACGAAAATGAAAAAGTAAAGGCGAGCTACGTCTTGATAGAGCCGGCAATTTTTATGGGCGCTGTTACAGCAGACGAAGAAGAGATAAAGGGCTTTTTTCAAAAAAATAAAGAGCTCTTTAAAACCCGACCTAGAGTAAACGTCGAATACATAGCAGTCACCACCCAGCTCACTCAGGGTAATGTTGAGGTCAGCGAGACTGAAATAGAAAGCTATTACCAAAGCAACAAAGAGTCTTTTAAAATAAAGCCCGAAGATGAAAATATCGAAGGCGGCGAAAATAATGAAAACGCCAAAGAAGTAACGTACAAACCTTTAAAGGAAGTAGAGGCTGAGATAAAAAACACCCTCCTTCATAAAAAGGCTAAAGATTTAGCGCAGGATATAGCCGATGAAATAGAGCGGGATATAACTGGAGGCGCCGGCTTTAAAGAAACGGCCCAAAAACATTCTGTTGAGATAAAGGAAACAGGCTTCTTTTCCGGTGTTGAGTCAATCCCGGAAATCGGCTGGAACTATCAATTCCTGACTACAGCCTTTGAGTTGGAAAAAGAAGAGATAAGCAATCTGGTTGAACTGCCAACCGGCTACTGCCTCATCAGGTTCAAGGAAAAAAAGGACTCATATATTCCATCCTACGAAGAGGTCAAAGAAGACGCTAAGAAAGCTTACATAGCCGAACAAGCCCTTCTTCTGGCCGAAGAAAGCGCGAAAGAGCGCTGGGGAGAAATCGAGGAAACTGTCAAAGCGGGCAAGGGTTTTAAAGAGGCCGCCGCGGCTCTTTCTCTTAAAATTGAAGAAACTGACTTTTTTGGCAGGAACGACTACATCAAGGGCATAGGCAAATCACCCGACTTTACCCAAAGCGCCTTCACCCTTAAAACAGGCGAAATATCAAATATTATCCGGGTAGCCAAAGGATACTGCATCCTCACCCCCCAAGAACTAAAACCCATAGACGAAGAGCAATATCAAAAAGATAAAGAAGAGTTTCAGGAAAAAACCCTCCAGGCCAAAAAAATGGAAGTCTACCAAATATGGTTCGAAGACCTCCTACAAAAAGCCAACATCACAAACAATTTATAGAATGTAAGGGGTCAGACCTCGAAATGCGAAACGTTATAATTTTCTTCCAGCCTGTTTATAAATATCTTTCCTATGATCTGCTGTAGGAGCGGGGCCTGCCCCTCCCGATTTGAAGATATCATTATGAGAATAAAGCCTTCCCTTTTGAATATCCTCTTCTGCCCTTAAAATGGACCGCAGTAATTGTACAATATTTTGTACAATCTGCCAAGTACTGTTTAAAAATGGTAAAATATTTTATGGGTTAAGTGTAAAAAAAGAACGCGTGTTTTTTACAAAACGTAGGATTTAAACTCTTCGGACTTTGGCACTTCGCCATCCCACCTCGCTAAAACACTGCCCTCTTTTTCAAGGATGGTGACAGGAATATCTAAAACGTCGTGCATTGCCGCCTCGGTGAGGCCTTCAACTGAGTCCATATCGAGGAAGGAAATTTTGAGTTTTTCTTTGAGGTTCCACTTGTCAATAAAAAATTCCACCTTACTTTTCGTCGTCTTGCATTTAGCACACCCCTCTTTACCAAATATCTTAATATGCATCCTATTTTTCCTTCCTCATTTAACCATGTAACTACCCTTGTGCCTGTCTTTTAATTCCCCAAGTTTAGACTTATTCCAGTTGTCTACTCTCGAATAATACCCGACAATTCTTGTAATACCATAGACGTTGTTGGAATTACAGTGCCGGCAATTCTCAAGTAAACCGGCGGAAACCTTACTGCAATCTTTGCAAATAGTGAACTCCGGTGAAATAGTAAGCTGCGCCGCCTGCGTACTTTTAAATGTTCTCTCTACCAATTTCACAATAGCCTCTTTTGGCGGCCTGTTTTCACCGACAAAGGCATGTATTATGGCGCCTGATTCGATCATCGTATGAAATCTGCTCTGCTTCTGAATGCGGGTAATCATATCTATGTCAGCATCCGCCCTGAAATGGATGGAGTTAGTATAATAACTTTCATCCTTTTCGATTTCACCCTTTACTACTATATGCGCTTCCGGATAATTTCTCAGGTCTACTTTAGCCAGTCTTCTCGCTGCCGACTCTGCCGGAGACTCCTCAAGAGAAAATTTCAACCCCAATTTTTTCTCTTCCTCCTTGGCCCTGAGGAACATATGGGAAATTATCTTAAGCCCTATCTTATAAGCTTCATCATCTTCGTGAAGCTCTTTGCCGGTCAACGCCTGAACACATTCATTGAGTCCGATGAGTCCGATGATATAGGTGGCCTTATCCAAATCTATATACGGCCTGCCGTCTTTGGCAACTTTACCCATTTCCCACATCGGCATACCGGGCTCGCTCATAAGTCTGGCAATGAAATCACGTTTCTGGATATGCGCTTTAATAACCAAATCCAGCGCCTTATCTATTTCTTTAAATACGCCGTCCACATTACCTTTGCCCGCTCTGTATCCTGCCTGGGGAAGATTTACGGTTATATTTTGAAAGCCGCAAAAACGCATTGATTCAGGATGCTCTATCATATAGTTATCCTTTATCTGGGTTCTCAGGCGGCAGCAGGCCGATAAGGTTACCTCATCACGGTCAAAGACAAAATAGGGTGACCCGTTCTCGCTGGCTATTTGGGCGGCATACTCCATAAGCTCTTTCTGCTTAGGGTCACTAAAAGCCTCCTTGTTAATATGGAAGTCGCACTTGGGAAAAGCAAAAGGGTGCCCGTCCTTGTCGCCTTCCTGCCAAACACTCAGCATAGCTCTGGTAAATTCTCTGGCGGTCTCTTCGTATTCTCCGTAAGTTTTTCCGGTGTACTTTCCTCCCGGGCCTATGGCCGGTATATTTTTAAGGTAGGACGGAATGCCCGTATGGATGTTAAAGTCTATAAACAGGCTCTGGCCGCCGCGCGAAAAAGCATTTTGACTTCCTGAAAATATAAGATACTGCGCCTCCTGCCTCATCTCTTTAAAGCTCATCCCTTCCATGTAAGGCGCGTAAAAAATATTCACATATCCTATTCCTAAGGCTCCGGCATAATAAGCCTGCATAGAGGCCAAGAAGGTATTCAAGTGTCCTGTCAATGTCCTGGCATGAGAGGCCGGCGCGCTTGACGTATCAAGATTACCCAACTCAAGGCCGTACTTCTTGATATACTCTAAAGAGTGCGAACTGCAGTAAGCTCTGGGATAGCCCAAATCATGTATATGAATCATCCCTATCAGGTGGCCTGTAGCCACATCATTGGAAAATATATTTTGAAGCAAATACTGCTTTAAAGTAGTCTCGGCAATGGCTAAATTTATCGCTTCCGGATTATTGGCGGTTATGTTGCTGTTTTCGGAGCTTTTTGAATAAATTAACTGCTCAATATCATAAGAAGGCATACCTATTACCGCCTGCTGGTTTAATTTTTTACTCAAGCCTCTTTCAAAAAGCTCATTATCAACCAGCTCTCTTATCAAGGTGGTTGATATCCGGCTTATGCCGGATTTGAATATTCTTTCTTCGACGCTGGAGGCCACATCCCAGGCCAGCTCTTCCTCTACCAGGGCCTCTCTCTGAAGAGCCACAGCTATCCTTTTTTTATTCCATTCTAAAACCTTGTCCTTTGCCAGAGGAGTAACCAAGAGGGATAAATCCGTTGAGTCGGCTCTCTCCTTCACTCTTTTTCTTACCTGCAATTTACTTCTAAGCTCTGCCCTTCTCTTCCTGAAGAGGATGTACGCCTTGGCGGTTTTGGCATGGCCTGTCTCTATTAAAACCTTTTCTACCACGTCCTGAATCTCTTCAATAGAAGGAGCATCCCCTATGTATTTTTTCCTTAAGAAAAGGGTTACCACATTTGATAGCTCTTCGGCGAGAAGCCTGTCTTCACCGCCAACCGCCTTGGCCGCCTTAAAGATAGCATTTTCTATCCTGTTTTTATCAAAAGTCAGAATACGGCCGTCTCTTTTTTTGACCTCGCTAAAATATTTTGCTTCGTTCCCTTGCACCTTATTCTCCTCCACAGCGGCAGTTTCCGGGCCCATCTAAGCGCTCCTCTCCTTGGCTAATATCTGTTTTAGTTCCTTCATAAATTGATTTACGTCTTTAAACTCTCTATAGACGGAAGCAAACCTTACATATGCGACCTGATCCAGTCCACCCAGGCGCTTCATTACCAGCTCTCCTATATCGTTACACAAAACTTCCTTCTCATAACTTCTCTGCAGTGTCCTTTCTATGTCATCCACCAGCTCCTCAAGCCTTTCTACACTAACCGGCCTTTTCTGGCACGACTTAACTATACCTGAAAGCAGTTTTTTCCTGTCAAAAGACTCCCGGCGGCCGTCTTTCTTGACCACCATTAAAGACACGCCTTCTATATGCTCATAGGTTGTATACCTTCGCTGGCACTTGAGACACTCTCTTCTTCTTCTTATGGAATCACCTTCCTGGGAGGACCTTGAATCAATTACTTTATCTTCCTGATGACCGCAATAAGGACACTTCATTTTATTAGTTCTTTTTAATCTCTGTTTTGGTAGGAAAACACACTATATTGTGTGTTAGTACTACGAGTATACACCATATTTAGATATTGTCAAGTTGGAAAATAAAAACTTTTACACCGG
>DAOVNW010000192.1 GCA_030630095.1 Candidatus Omnitrophota bacterium | reverse complement strand
TGGTGCCTGCCGCCATTGACAAGGATGTTTACCTCCGGGCTCAGGCGCTCGCGGTAAGGGCTCACAATATCCTGGGATGCACTTTTTTTTCCAGGGTGGATATGCGCCTTTCGACTGACAGCCGGCTCTTTGCGCTGGAGGTGAATACGATCCCCGGCCTTACGGCTCAGAGCCTCCTGCCTAAGGCCGCGAAGTCGGCCGGGATAACCTTTGAAGATTTATGTGAAAAGATATTAAGTTCCGCTTCTTTTGTGAAAAGAGGGAGTAAAATAACCAAGACGTACCCGCGGGCACAAGCGAAAAACAGGATACAAGAAACAATAACCAAGATACAATAACCAAATAATAATCAATAACCAAATTCAAATAACCAAACCAAAGCAGGAGTAGTCGTTTGATGATTGGTTATTGATTATTGGTAATTGTTTGCCTGTGCCCCATAGGGGTATATCTTGTTTCTTGGTTATTGGTTATTTATAGATATTTTTGACAGAATCAGCTAAAGGATAAGGAGACGGGTTAGAGATGAAGGCAGATTTGTCCAAAAAAAATAAAAAGCGCAAAAAAAGTAAGAAGGACATCCGAGAGGCAAAAGATAATCCATTTATAAAGGTCATTATGAAGCTGGGTCTTTTTTTGATAGTAGCGGGGCTTATCTTTTATAGCCTAAAGTTATTTTTTGACAGCCTGTCGAGCTGGCCGTACTTTGATGTAACTACCATAAAGATTACAGGTGAGCCTCTGGATACCCGCGAAGCCCCACAATACTGTGATATTGATTTGCCGGTTAACATTATCAAGCTAAACCCGGCGCGGATAGCCCGGCACATTAAGGAAATTCATCCTGATTTAAAAAGCGTGGTGGTAAGAAAAGAGCTTCCTTCTACTTTGATAGTTGCTATAAAAAGGCGTCAGCCGGCGGCAGAGGTGGAGGCCGGAGGCGTTTTTTACAGAGTAGATGAAGAGGGTTTTGTGTTAGGTTGTTCAGAAGACAGGTCTCTTGGCGGCCTTGTTATGATTAAGGGGATAAAAAGCTCCAGAATATCCAAAGTTAAACTGGAGGTATGCGGTTCTCAAAGACTGCGGGACGCGCTCGGCCTGTTTGCAATGCTAATGGAAACGGGCCTGTCGGATAAGTATAACATTACAGAAATAGACGTCAGCAGTCATCGCAACTACATCTTTTTTATTGACGCAACGGTGGAGGTTAAACTGGGCAAGGACTCCTTCAGGCAGAAGCTGGATAATTTAAGCAGGCACTTATCCGGCGACAAGCTTGAGGGAATTAAATATATAGATTTAAGATTTGAAGATATAGTAGTGGGGCATTATTAATATGTTTAAAAGAAAAAAAACGGTGACGGCGGTTGATTTATCAGATTCAAAGGCCTGCGGGGTTATTGCTGAAGTTAGAAACGAACAAATAGAAATAATAGCCAGCCATCTTATTGAAGGCGGGGGGTTAAAAAAGGGCCTGGTGGTGGATATTGGGGTAACGGCCGGTATCCTGAAAAATCTCTTAAAGGAGTTGAAAAAAGGGGCCAAGGGCAGTTCGGATTCGATATATATTAACGTCAGCGGGAGCCACCTTGACACCGGTAATTGCCATGGGGCGGTTATGATATCAAATAACAGGGGAGTTGTTTTAAAAAAAGATGTCCGGAGTGTAATTTCTTCCGCCCACGTTCACGGGATTGCTCTGGACAGGATGCCTTTGCATACCCTGGTTCGCGATTACATTGTAGATGAGCACAGGGGCATCATCAACCCCCTTAAGATGCATGCCAGAAAAATTGAAGTTGACCTGCTGGTTGTAACAGGAGTTTCAAACTACATAAAAAATTTAAAAAGAAGCGTTAATCAGGCCGGTTATCAGATAAAGGAAATGGTAGTCTCCAGCCTGCCGCCGTTCTATTCTGTCCTGGAAGAGGAGGAGAGGAAATCAGGGGTTGTTTTGATAGATATTGGAGCCGGTTTGATGGAGATAGCCTTTTTTCACGAAGAAAAACTGAAAAAACTCGCTATAATTCTTAAAGGTGGAGACGATATTACCGAAAGCATTTCAAAGAGGTTGAAAGTTTCCGTGTCATACGCGGAGGAGATAAAAAAAAGATATGGCTGTGCCCTGGTTAGCAGTGAAGAGGCGGTGGAAGAGGTAGTCTTAAAGGACTCCAATGGGAACGTTAAAGTTATCAATAAGAATGAAATAAGTGAAGCCGTTAAACGCAGCCTGGAGGAGATATTGAGCAAAGTTGAATCCAAGCTGGAAGAGCTGGACTGTCTTCAGAATGCCCCTTGCGGAATTGTCCTGACGGGCGGGACGGCCTTGTTGGATTCAATGATAGAAGTGGCGCAGAAAACCTTTGTTTTACCTGTCCGACTGGGGTCACCGCGCGGTTTCCAGATAAGTAAGGCCCTGAATTCTCCCATTTGGTCTAATTGCCTCGGCCTGGCAAAATACGCCCTCATAAAAGAAACCGCTTCCCCCCAGACAGACGCCAGGCTAAAACCGCTTGCTTTTATTAAAGAAAAAACAGCGGATTTATTCAGCGACTACTTTTAAGTTTACAGGATGCTGCTTAAAGTTTTTAAATGTAATAAAAAGGGA
>DAOVNW010000150.1 GCA_030630095.1 Candidatus Omnitrophota bacterium | reverse complement strand
TCATTCTCAAGCATACAAGTTATAAATTTAGGTATAACGGAGGCATACTGGCCCGCCAGTGACTGCCTAGGGCCATAGACATTAAAAAACCTTAAACTTACCGTGGGTAAAGCGTAAATAATCGAAAATAATTTGCAATAATATTCTCCTATTAATTTCGATACTCCATAGGGCGATATTGGCTTTGTGCCGTAATCTTCTTTGATGGCTATGTTTTCTATTTGGCCATAAACAGCGCTTGAAGACGCAAAAACAACCTTTTTCACGCTGTTCTCCTTCGCGGCTAAGAGAATTTTTAGCGTGCCTGTAACATTTGTTTCGTTATATTTCCCGGGATTTGCTATCGATTTGGGAACAGAAACCAGGGCCGCGAGATGAATTACATAATCAATACCTTTTAAAACTTTCATTAAGAGTTTATAATTCGTGATGCTTCCCTTGACGACATCTAATCGTGTCTTTTTCACGAATTTAGGTATATTTTCCTGTTTACCTGTTGAAAAGTCATCAAAAATTGTAACTTGATGATTTCTCTTTAATAAATTCTCTACAACGTGCGAACCTATAAACCCCGCTCCCCCCGTAACCAAATAATTGCTCATATCTTTATTACCTTGTTTTGATTTCTATTATCTCCGGTATTTTTAATAACATTGCGCGTATCAATAACCAAGGTACAATTTTTAAGCAGCAGATCATAGTTGATATTGCTATGATCTGTTATTATAACCGCGCAGTCATACTTTTTAAGCTGGCGCGCGTTAAACTGAACAGATTTAAGAGTACTGTTTTTGAGTTTTAAACTTTTAACAAACGGATCATAATAAGAAACCTTTACTTCCCTTTTCATCAAAAGTTCAATAACATTTATTGCCGGTGATTCTCTGGTATCTCCAATGTTTTTTTTATAACTTACGCCCATTATAAGAACTCTGGCATTTTTTATTTTTCTTCCCGCTTTTTTGAGGGCCGCGGCAATCTTTGAGGCTACATAATTAGGCATAGATCTGTTAATCGCGTGCGCTAAATCAATTATATTATAGGCTTTATAACCGGCTACCTTTGCCTTCCAGGACAAAAATATCGGATCGGTCGGCAAGCAATGGCCGCCAAGCCCCGGCCCCGGATAAAAGGCCATAAAGCCGAAAGGTTTCGTACTGGCCGCTTCTATTACTTCCCATACATCAATATTCAACTTATGACATATCTTATTAAGTTGGTTTATTAAACCGATGTTTACGCTCCTAAAGGTGTTCTCAAGTAATTTACTCATCTCCGCTGCTTCTGATGAAGAAACCGTCACTACCTTTTTAAATATTTGCTTATAAAGCCCTGAAGCAGCCGCACCTGAATCGAGACTCACTCCTCCTACAACTTTGGGTATCTTTTCAAGGGTAAATCTTTTATTTAAGGGATCAACTCTTTCAGAGGAAAAGGCCAGGTAAAAATCCTCATCTATCTTAAGGCCTGATTTTTCTAATTCTACGAGCACAACTTCTCTGCTCGTACCCGGATAAGTTGTGCTTTCTAAAACTACAAGTTGAGACTTTCTAAGATATTTCCGTATACTTATAACACTTTTTCTTATAAATGAAATATCGGGTTCACCTGTTTTGCTTAGGGGTGTCGGCACACAGACAATGATTACATCGCAATCCGCGAGGACCCTTTGAGCTGAAGTCGCGGCAAAGTTCTTACCAAGAAACCTCCTAAGATCTTCTGACGAAACATCTTCTATGTAAGACCTGCCCTTCTTTAGCTCATTTATCCTTTTCTTATCAATATCAATAACGCGGACGTTAAAACCTTTTTTGCAAAAAAGCATAGCCAGCGGTAAGCCGACATAGCCGGCTCCGACAATGCCGACATAGGCTTTTTTTGATTTTATCTTCTGTTTCAAACGTCTCATTTAATCTTCTCCCTCCAGTAGTCAAGAAGGTTCTTCATAGAATCTTCAAACTTTATTTTCGGCTGCCAGCCGGTCTGCTTTACAAATTTACTGTTATCCCCTAAAAGAATCTGGACATCACTAGGCCTCATTCTGGCAGGATCCTGTTCTATCTTTACGTCTACCTTTGAAAACTCTACAATAATATCCAAAACCTCCTTAATCGAATAAGCCCTCCCGGAACAGATGTTGTACACCTCTCCTGCTTCTCCTTTTTCAAGCGCCAGCCAGTAAGCCCTTACCATATCTCTTACATCCGTAAAGTCTCTCCGGGCCTCAAGGTTGCCTACCCTGATTACAGGCTCCTGCCTTCCCTTTTCAATTTTGGCAATCTGTTTGGCAAAATTACTGCAAACAAAAACCTCTCCGCGCCTCGGCCCGGTATGGTTAAAGCCCCGCGTCCTTACAACATTCAGGCCATAACTTTTAAAGTACTGATACCCCAACAAGTCCTGCCCTACCTTTGAGACTCCGTAAGGACTAAGCGGTCTCAGGGGGTTAGTCTCTTTTATGGGAACCTCATCTTCTTTAACATAGCCGTACTCTTCAGATGAGCAGGCAATCTGGATAAAAGGATTTGTGCCTATCTGTCTTATAGCCTCAAAAATGTTAAGCTGTCCTATAAGGTTGGTAGTAAGCGTCTCTGCCGGCGCCCTCCAAGAAGTGGGCACAAAGGATTGCGCTGCCAGATGGAATATCCTGTCAGGACGTATTTCGTCTATAACCTTTCTCACGCTATAAGCATCCCTGATATCACACTCGCGCAGCTTAATGCCTTCTTCGCTGAGATGCTCTATGTTGTCGGTTTTACTGCGCCACCTCACCACACCATAAATCTCTAAATCATTTTTTTCTTCAAGTAAGAAATCTACCATATGGCTTCCGACAAATCCGGTTATACCTGTAATTAACACTTTCATCTTTTATCTCCTTCAATTAGTATTTTTTGAGCCCAAATACTCCCTTAAGGCATCCTGCCACGGCCTCATCGGGGCGGCCGTAAGTTTGTTAAAACGTTTGTTACTTAAGACAGAATGAGCGGGACGCTCAGCATACTTTTTATTATCCGCCTTAATGTAGATTTTCCTTAAATCGTCTGTTTTAATAGCGAACACTTCCGCTTTTATTCCCGCGAAATCAATAATTTTTTTCGCGTAATCATACCAACTGCAAGAACCGCTATTAGTTATATGATAGGTACCGTAATCACTTTGAGTAAATCCGCTTTTTTCGATAAGGCCGATGATACTAATTAAAGCCGCCGCCAAATCACGGGTATACGTCGGAGAACCAACCTGGTCATCTACAATATTCAGTTCGCCCCCCGCTTCCGCTTTTTTAATTATCTTAT
>DAOVNW010000189.1 GCA_030630095.1 Candidatus Omnitrophota bacterium | reverse complement strand
CGGACATCTGGGTGAGTACCTTTCATGCTTTTGGGGAGAGAGTGCTGAGCGAGAAGGCGCTTGAAATAGGCATGGACTCCAACTTCAAGGTTTTGACCAAAGCTGAGCAGATAATTTTTATCAAGGAGCGTCTCTTTGAATTTCCTATGGACTATTACCGGCCCCTGGGCAACCCGGATAGTTTTATCAAGGCTCTGGTGAGTGTTTTTTCAAGAGCCCGCGATGAGGATGTAGGCCCCGAAGAGTATCTGGCCTATGCCGAAAAGTTAAAGAAGAAGTTAAAAAAAGAACCCGGCAACCGGGAATTAAGTGAACTGGCCAAAAAGGAGAAAGAAGCCGCTCTTTGTTATCAGAAGTATCAGGAGTTGAAGTTAAAAGAAGGGATGATTGATTTCGGAGACCAATTTTTTCTGACACTTAAAATACTGAGAGAGCACCCCACGATATTAAAGGAGTATCAGCAAAGGTTTAAATATATCCTGGTTGATGAATTTCAGGATACTAATTATGCCCAGTTTGAGCTGGTTAAACTGCTGGCGGGAGGCCACGGAAACCTGACGGTTTCAGCTGATGATGACCAGTCTATATATAAATTCAGAGGAGCGGCTATTAGCAACGTAATAGGTTTTTTGGATACCTATCAGGATGCCAAAAAGGTAGTTATTACAAAAAATTACCGTTCGTCCCAGCCGATTTTAGATTGTGCCTACAGGTTGATAGAGCACAATAACCCCGATCGCCTGGAAGTAAAGGCGGGAATTGACAAGAGGCTAAGGGGGATAAGCAAAAAAGGCCATCTTCCCAGGCATCTTTATTATGATACTTTATCCCATGAAGCGGATGCTGTCAGCGAACTTATAAAGGAAAAGGTTGACAAAGGCAAGTATACTTATCAGGATTTTGCAATTTTGGTGCGCTCTAACAATGACGCTGAGCCTTTTCTGCAGGCTATGAATATGAAGGCTATACCATGGCGTTTTAGCGGCAATCAGGGGCTTTACTCGCGGCCTGAAATTCGCCTGGCAACCGCTTTTTTCAGAGTTCTCTCTAATTTGTCGGATTCTGTCAGCCTGTTTTATCTGGCAAGTTCGCAGATTTATAAGGTCAAGATGGAAGCCTTGACCCTCTTTATGAATTATGCCCGGAGAAGAAACAGTTCCCTTTATAATGTATTTAAAGAAGCGGATAATCTGGTTTTCTCTATAGGTGTTGAGGCTGAAGAAGCGGATAAAATAAAGCGGTTTTTGAATGATATCGATAAGTTTCTTGAGGCCTCCCGGAATTTACCCGCGGGCAACGTACTCTATATGTTTTTAAGCGAAACAGGTTACCTCAATTACCTCACAAAACAGGAGAACCAGGATAGTGAAGACAAAATTAAAAATCTTTCCAAGTTCTTTGAGATAGTAAAAAATTTTAGCAGTCTGACCGAGAAAGACAGAGTGCCTATGTTCGTTTCGCATCTGGACCTGTTAATTAATAGCGGAGACGATCCGGCTGTGGTTGAAGCCGATCTGGATATACCGGCGGTCAATGTTTTAACGGTTCATAAAGCTAAGGGACTTGAATTTCCGGTGGTTTTTTTGGTGAGCCTGGTTATGGGTAAGTTTCCCTGGCCGAGAAGGCGGGAGGCCATCAGGCTTCCTGATGATTTGGTAAAGGATATTCTGCCGGTGGGTGACTTTTATCTTCAGGAGGAGAGGCGGCTTTTTTACGTAGCTATGACCAGAGCCAAGAAAGAACTTTTTATGACGAGTTCGAGGGATTATGGAGGCAAGCGCCCGCGAAAAGTATCTGTTTTTGTGCTGGAAGCCCTAGACTTGCCCAAGGCAGACTTTGAACCGTATAAGTCAAATGCCCTTGAGACAATAAAGAGGCATACTCCGCGGGCCGATAGCCCAAAGACAAAGAAGGCGGGGATAGCGGATGATAAAATCATTGACCTAAATGCTTACAAGATGGATGACTATCTAACTTGCCCCCTGAAATATAAGTACATTCATATATTGGGAGTGCCTATTTTTAGGCACCACACTGTAATTTATGGTAAAATTTTACATGATGTTGTCGGCGAATACTTTCAAAATAAAATGAACAAAAAAAAGATTATGCTGGATAATTTACTTGCTTTTTATGAAAAGATATGGATAAATGAGGGTTATCTGACAAAGGCCCATGAGAAGGAACGTTTTAACACGGGGCGCGAAACGATAAAAAGTTTTTTTGAAAGGGAAGAAAAGATTAAGAAGCTTCCTGCCCGCATTGAAGAACCCTTTAAAATTATTTTGAACAGGGACAGAATTTCCGGCAGATTTGATCGGCTGGATGAAGATGGGAATGAAGCGGTAATTATTGATTACAAGTCCTCAAATGTAAAGGAGCAGAAAAAGGCGGATAAAAAAACCAAAGACAGCGTTCAGCTTGGACTCTACGCTCTGGCATACAGGGAGAAGAGAGGCAGATTGCCGGATAGAGTAGAGCTGCATTTTTTAGAGTCGGGACTGATAGGCGGCGCGAAAAAAACAGACGGCGATATAAATAATGTTCTTGAGAAAATTAAGGAGGTGTCGGGCGGCATACGAAGGCAGGATTTTGAGGCAAAGCCCGCTTACCTGGCCTGCCAATATTGTCCGTATAGCCAGATATGCCCTAATACTTTGAGT
>DAOVNW010000044.1 GCA_030630095.1 Candidatus Omnitrophota bacterium | reverse complement strand
TCTTCGCTGACAACTTTATTGCCCTCTATTTTTACTTTGCCGACCATATACTTGGCGCCTTCCTCAACCTTTACAACAAGCGTCATTTCCCCTTTATTTTTATCGTATTCCACCTCATAGCTCAAGCTGATATTTGAATATCCTTTATCAGCATAGAGTTTTTTTATTATTTTTATGTCGGCATCAAACTGCTTTTGAGAAAAAAAACCCGAAGTAAGAAGCGTGTCACGCCGTGTTTTAATCGATTTCAAAATTTCCCTGGCAGACATGGTCTCGTTGCCCTCAATTTTAATGGTTTTAATGCGGTACCTCTTACCCTCATCCACTAAAATAAAAACCTTGGCTTCGCTCGTCTCCTTATCTATCAGAATCTCCTCTTCAACTAAAGCTAAATTATAACCTTCTTTAACATAAAACGCTTTTATTTTTGCTATATCCTGCTTTAACCGCATATAGTCAAGCGGCTGATCAATCTCCGATTCTATTAATTTTTTCAGGCGATCAGCCCTAATTTGTACGTTTCCCCTAAAAATCACCTCTTTCAGAAGGGCTTTCTCGGTAACGATAAAGGTAACTGCCACCCCGTCTTCGTATTCTCCCAAATCCACACTAATATCTGTAAAGTAACCAGTCGCGTAAAGATTTTTAATATCTTCGTTTAAAACACTTTGAGAAAAAACAGAACCTATCTTTATTTTAATCTTGGAAAGAATTGTAGAGGTGCTGATTAGCTTATTCTCTCTTATCTTAATGTCCGTTATCAGCTTGTCCAAACTATTCGCCTGAGCGGGTAAATTGGTTTGTTGGTTAAATAGTATAAGGAGAGCTAAAATAAAAAAAAATTTTTTACTCATTTTTCTATATATTATCACACTATTTCCTAAAAGTAAACCTTAATCCTTAAAGTTTTTTCGGCCAAAAAAGCCGTCTTACAATACGGCCTCTCCCTGGGCATAATTTTCAAACCTGGCAAACTCTTTTATAAAGGTTAAAAACATAGATCCAGTGGGGCCGTTTCTCTGTTTGGCAATGTTTACCTCAGCCTTTCCCTTATTTTCTTCGGTAGGGGTATAATATTCTTCTCTTAACAGCAGGACAACTACGTCGGCATCCTGCTCTATAGCGCCTGACTCTCTTAAATCAGAAAGTTGAGGCTTGCGGTCTATTCTGCTTTCTACGGCACGGGAAAGCTGGCTGACAGCTATTACCGGCACACGCAATTCCCTGGCCAGGGCCTTTAATGCCCTTGAGATATCGGAAATTTCCTGCTGCCTGTTATCAGACCTGCTCTTACCATCCATAAGCTGTAAATAATCAAGCATAATAAGCTTAATATCAAACTGAGACTTAAGCCTTCTTGCCTTGGCTCTTAACTCCAGAACGGAAATACCGGCTGTATCATCAATATAGATAGGCGCCTCTGAAAGGCGGCCTGCCGCGTTAGTCAGATTAGGCCAGTCTTGCTGTGATAAATATCCGGTTCTTACATTTTGTAAATTCACCCTGGCGTGCGAACAAAGCATCCTCTGGACCAACTGCTCCTTGGACATTTCCAGGCTAAAAACCGCTACCGGCAGCCCTTGCTTAACAGCCGCGTTTTCAACCATACACAATGCCAGGGAAGTCTTCCCCATAGACGGCCTTCCGGCAACAACTACAAGATCCGATGCCTGCAGTCCGGCAGTCATCACGTCAAACTTAGTAAAACCGGTAGCAATTCCGGTTATATGAGTCTTCCTTTGATAGAGATTGTCAATAGTCTCAATGCTATCTTTGATAATATCTTTCAAAGGCGTAAAACTCGGCTCTATTTTTCTGCTTGTAATGTCAAAAATTGCCTTTTCAGATCTATCCAGAAGGACTTCTACATCACCATCCTTCTCTTCATATCCATCGGTAATAATTTGCGTCGCGGTGTTAATCAATTTGCGCAGAATACTTTTTTCCCTGACAATCTTTGAATAATGCTCTACATTAGCGGCAGTAGGAACATCAGCGGCCAACGACATCAAATAAGCGGGGCCGCCAACTTCATCCAGCAATCCCTGCTTTTTAAGTTCTTCAGTGACGATTATTAAATCTATGGCTTTATTTTGGGAGAATAAATTGCAGATAGCTAAAAAGATTTTGCCATTTGAGCTTTTATAAAAATCCTCTTCTTTTAAAAGCTCGATAGCGGAAGAAACGGCTGACTCTTCGATCAACATCGATCCTAAAACGGCACTTTCGGCCTCTAAATTTTGCGGCGGCACTCGTTCAATTAAGTTGTCCTTAAGCCTGGTCCCATTCATTATTCTTTCACTATCCACACCTTAATGGTGACTGTAACTTCCGGATAGACTTTAACCGGAATCTGGTAGACTCCGAGCTGTTTTATCGGCTCTTCCAACTGAATTTTCTTTTTGTCAATTTCTCCTGTCTTCTGCTTGATGCAGTCTGCTATATCCTGAGCTGTAACCGCCCCAAAGAGTTTATCATCCACACCGGCCTTTCTGGAGATTGTATAAGAGTGTGAAAACAACTCTGCGGCCAAAGCCAGAGCGTTTTCTTTTTCCTTTTCTTCCTTAAATTTTTGCTTGACCTGTTCTTCTTTTAAAATTCTGATGCTGGCCGAAGACGACTCCATGGCCAGCCCCTTAGGTATCAAAAAATTTCTGGCGTAGCCGTCCTTCACCTTCTTTACTTCACCTTTACAGCCCAGCTTATCAATATCAACCTTTAGAATAACTTCAATCATATGTTTACCTCTCTACTCGTTTAATCAAAAACAACCAAATCTGTAAAAGTTAATGTTTGGAAATATAGGATAAAAGGGCCATATAGCGGGCTCTCTTGATAGCCGTAACAAGCTGTCTTTGATGCCTGGCGCAGGTACCCGTAATCCTCGAAGGAACAATTTTACCCCTTTCGTTAACGTAATTTTGAAGGGTAACTACATCCTTGTAATCAATTTTTTTAGCCTCTTTCGCCTTGCAGAATTTACAGAATTTTTTCCTTAAAACGGTTCTTTTTGAAACGTTCTTTCTTGCTGTCCTTTTAACCATTTAAATTCCCTCTTTTTATTACCGCTAAATTCTCAAAAAATAACTTCTCCCGCTTAAAACGGAACATCGCTGTCATGGTCAGCCGGAATATTCTGAGAACCTCCAGCCTGAGCGTTCTCCTCAAAGACAGTCTCGTCCTCACCGGCACCGGCCTTACTGGAAGACGGCCTGCCTAAAAACTGGACACGCCTGGCTCTCACCTCAATTACATTTCTTTTCTGGCCATCCTGGCCTTCCCATGAACGGCTCTGAAATACACCTTCAACAAAGACAGGACTGCCTTTACTTAAATACTGATTGCAATTTTCCGCCTGCTTACCCCAAACAACAACGGTAATAAAACAAGCTACGTCCTTATATTCGCCAGCCTGGTCTTTATATCTGTTATTAACGGCCAGCCTTAGATTGCTAACCGCCGTTCCCCCGGGAATATACTTCAACTCAGGGTCTCTGGTTAAATTTCCTATCAAAAAAACACTGTTTAAACTTGCCATCGCAACCTCCTTAAACCAAATTTGCCCGGTTAAAGCCTTCCTGTCCGGGCGGGCAAACTACAATAGCCGGATAAATTACTGTTTAACTTTTCGTTCTTTTATTATTAAAACCCTTAGTATAGCGTTGTTTAGTTTATACGCGTAATTCAAAGGTTTCATAGCTTTAGCGGGCGCTTCAAAATAAACAAGATAATAAATCCCTTCCTTATGTTTTTTAATTTCATAAAGAAGATTCTTTTTCTTTGGTTCTTCCTTGCTTTTTATCTCGCCGCCCTGCTTACTTATCTCCCCTTCAATAAACTCAACAACCTTATTCTGCTCCTCTTTGGCCAGGCCAGATTTTATTATAAATAAGGCTTCGTAAATCACTAAAATCAACCTCCTTTTTTTAACTACCGAAAATAACTAATCAACTTTGACTTTACTGTTAAACCTATTCATAGAAACCGCTATACCCTTATCAAGCCACAAATAACAAGCCTCTTTAGCCCTTTCAACGGCTTCCGCTAATATCCCGCGTGAAACTTTATTAAGCGGCTTCAATACGTAAGAAGACAGCCGCTCCCTGCCCCCTTCTAAATCTTTACCCACACCAATCCTCAGGCGCGGATAGTCCCGGGTTTTCAGCGACTGACTGATAGATTTCAAACCGTTATGCCCGCCTTCACTGCCTCCGGTCCGCAGGCGAATACAGCCCAGAGGAAGATTAACATCATCACATATAACCAATATATCTTTTAAATCCAGACCCTTTTTACAGACAAGCGCCTTTACAACTCTGCCGCTCAAATTCATATAGGTCTCGGGCTTAATAAGAAAAACCTCCTGCCGCGATATCCTGCCTTTGCCTGTTAAAGAACTATAACTTATATTTTTTACCGGAATTCTCTTATCTCCGGAAATCGCGTCTATAACTGAAAATCCCGCGTTATGCCTTGTTTGTTTATACTTCGCGCCGGGATTACCCAAACCAATAAGAACTTTCATAAAAATACGACCGCCCCGTCAATAAGAAATGAAGCTCCCCGTAGCAAGCCACGGGGTATCCAGCGAAGAAAAATCAAAAGGGCTATCCCTGCTTTTTCTCCTGCCCTTCGCCCTCTTTTCCCTGAACCTTATCTTTTTGCTTCTCTTCTCTTTCCTTCTCTCCGATAACTTCGGGTTCCTCTCCGGCCTTAACTTCCTCTTCCTCAGGCACCTCCTCCTCTATCTTAGGATGTTCTATGGCCAGGACGGTGTCTTCAGGATTGTTTAATATTTTAACGCCCTCTTTAACCTTTAAGTCCTTTATATGAATCATATCACCTATCCCAAGTTCATCAATGACCACATCTATTCTTTCAGGAATATTCCCCGGCAGGCACTCTATCTCAACCTCCCATAGAATATGATCCAAGATGCCTCCATCCTGCTTTATTCCAATGGCTTCACCTATAGGATGAACCGGTACCTTAACAGTAATGCTCTGATTTAAGGAAATCTCAACAAAATCAATATGAATTATACTGCTTTTAATCGGATGATGCTGAAGGTCTTTAATAATTACTGTCTTATTCTCCGCTTTGCCGCCTTTTTTAATATTGAGGCCGATAATGACGTTTCCCCCGGCCGAGGTATGGAGAGCATGAATTAAATCTCTTTCTGAAATCGTCAGAGCCAGAGATTTTTTACCTTTGTTATATACGACAGCGGGAACCAGCCCTTCCTTTCTAAGCCTCCTGGATGCTTCTTTGCCGGCAGTCTCCCTAACTTGAGCGTTTATCTTAATTTCTTTCATCCTTTAACCCCTGTAATTTTATATAGCATTTCTCAATAGTTTACTTAAACGAATAGCGCGCTGACAGACTCCTCCCTGTGTATCCGTGTAATGGCTTCCGCGAAAAGCGGCGCTACAGAAAGAACATTTATTTTATCACACTTCTTGTCTTTGTCAACCGCAATTGTATCGGTTACCAGAAGTTCTTTCAATTTGGAACAGTTAATCCTCTCTATGGCGGGCGGGGCTAATACGGGATGAGTAATGGCTGCGTAAATATCCCTCGCTCCTCTTTCTTTAATGGCAACTATACCTTCGGTTAAAGTTCCGGCGGTTGTGACCACATCATCTACAATAACTATGTTCTTATTTTCTACCTCTCCTATAATGTGCATAACCTCAGCTTCTTTATCACTCACCCTGCGTTTATCAACAATAGCCAACTCCGCGCCCAGCCTTTTCGCGTAGGCCCTGGCCATTTTAATGCCGCCAACATCAGGTGAAACAACACAAAGATTATCAATCTTCATTTTAGCGAAGTACTTTACAAAAATATTAACCGCGTACAAATTGTCCACGGGAATGTTAAAAAATCCCTGAATCTGCTCAGCGTGCAGATCCATCGTCAATAGTCTATCGGCCCCGGCGGTAGCAATCAGGTCAGCTACCAATTTAGCCGTTATCGGAACGCGCGGCTGATCCTTTCTGTCCTGGCGGGCATACCCGTAATGCGGAGTAACAGCCGTTATACGCCTGGCGGAAGCGCGCTTCAGGGCATCTATAAGAATTAACAACTCCATCAGGTTGTCATTAGAAGGCGGGCAGGTTGATTGAATTACAAATACATCCTTGCCTCTGACATTTTCCTCAATCTTGACTTTTATTTCTCCGTCGCTAAATTTGGAAACGATTGCTTGCCCAAGGGATATTCTCAAATTTTGACAGATGTCTTCTGCTAATTTCGGGTTAGCATTACCGCAAAAAACTGCTATTTCTCCATTCATTTCCTGTTCCTCAGCTTAACGGATTTTGAAACCTGCTTTTGCTTCTTCTTTTTTCTTAAAACCTTCGCCGGCACACCGACAACTACCGTATTATCCTTTACTTCGCCTTTAACCACCGTACAGTTGGCTCCGGTTACAGCATTTTTACCTATCTTTACCGGGGCTACCAGAATACTGCCCGAACCGATAAAGGCATTATCTTTTATTATAGTTGTATTTTTTTCTCTGCCGTTGTAATTAGCTGTAATTGTACCCGCCCCAACGTTAACCTTTTTGCCTATCCGACTGTCTCCTATGTAAGTATGGTGATTAATTTTGGTGCCGGACTCCACCGTTGACCTGACAACCTCGACAAAGTTTCCCAGCTTTACTTCATCAGCAATCACCGTATGAGGCCTTATCCTCAAAAACGGACCCAGCCGGCATCTTTTGCCTATTTCTACATCCTCTTCAATCCTTACAAAGGGCTCAATTACAGTATCCTGTCCGATTTCAACGTTATTATCTATGTGGGTTGTCTCCGGGTCTACTATAGTTACGCCGCCCTCGATTACGCGGGCTAATATTCTCTTTCTGATAATCTTGTGAGCCTGAACCAGATCAAATCTCGAATTTATCCCTAAAATCTCCTCTGTATCTTCAGTCTCAAAGGAGCTGACGCTTAATCCCTTTTTGGCAAATATCTCAATTATATCGGTCAGATAATACTCCTTTTTAGCGTTATCCGCCTTTATCTCTTTAAGGGAGGCAAATAAATCCTTTGCTTTAAAACAATAAACACCGCTATTAATCTCTTCGATAACCTTCTCGTATAAAGAAGCCTCCTTTTCTTCTATAATTTTGACTATTTTATTACCATCATCCCGTAAAATCCGTCCATAACCCGTGGGATTTTTTAAGACAGAGGTTAAAACGCTACAGCTTGCCTTTGAACTTCTATGTAAAGCAATAAGCCTGCTCAGCGTCTGGCTTCTTATTAAAGGGATATCAGCGCAAAGGGTCAGGATATGCCCTTTAAAACCGGCAAGCTTCTTCTCCGCCTGCCTTAAGGCATCGCCGGTTCCCAGCTGTTTTTTTTGCTCAACTATCAGGCTCTTTTTCCCAAGATACCCGGCCACCTGTTTCGACTTATAACCACAGATGGT
>DAOVNW010000076.1 GCA_030630095.1 Candidatus Omnitrophota bacterium | reverse complement strand
TTCTGCTCCTACTGCATTGTGCCTTATGTCCGGGGCCGGGAAAAAAGCAGGCCGCCCGAACTTATTATAAAGGAGATTGCGCTTCTTTTAGAAAAAGGCATTAAGGAGATCACCCTTTTGGGACAGAATGTTAACTCCTACGGCAAGGATATCGCGGGAGGACACTCCTTCTGCGATTTGTTAAAGAAAATAGATGCTATTGGCGACCTGAGGAGGTTGAGGTTTGTAACCAGCCATCCCAAGGACGCGGGGGAAGAGATGTTTAAGGTGATGGCCAAACTGCCTACTATTTGTGAATCTCTGCATCTGCCCGTTCAGTCCGGTTCGGACAGGATATTGAAATGTATGAACAGAAAATACTCAAAGGACGATTACCTTAGAAAGGTTGAGCTGTTGAGGAAGATTGTGCCGGGCTGTTCTTTGAGTACGGATATTATCGTAGGCTATCCGGGGGAGACGGATGAGGACTTTAGGCAGACGGTGGAGATCATCAGGCGGGTTAGGTATGATACCGCCTATATATTTAAGTACTCCTCCAGGCCATTGACAAAGGCCGCCGGCTTAGAGGATGATGTGCCTCAAAGCGTAAAAAAGGAGAGAAATCAGGAACTGCTCAATCTTCAAAAAGAGATTGTTCGCCGTAACAACGAGAAGTATCTCAATAAAGAATTGGGAGTGCTGGTTGAGTCTGTCAGTGATAAGGACGAAAAGTTCTTAGTAGGCAGGAGCCGTACAGGTAAGACGGTTGTCTTTGAAGGTCCCAGGGAATTAGTCGGTAAAATCATCGGGGTTAGAGTAGCCGGAGTTAGCCTCTCGACATTATCAGGGGAGTGGGCAAGATTATGAGAATGGGAAAGGTATACATATGTATAGTTGTAATTTTAGCGGTCTTCTGCGGGCCTGGCGGCAGGCTGGCTTTGTCTGCTGAAGAAATTTCTGATTTAGAAAGGCTGATACTTAAAGAGGACTATTCAAAAGGTGTTAATTGCGGAAAAAAACTGCTTAATCAGAGCTTTTCTTCAAATAAGAGAAGAAAAATTTATTATTTGACGGGGCTGTCCTACCTGAAGCTGGGGAGCAGTGTTAAAGCAAAAAGGTGCTTTGAAAAGGCGATAACTAAAAAGGCCGACTCCCTTACCCTTAACTCAATTATTGGCATAGCCGATGCCTATTACGCGGAGAAGCAGTACCTTGATGCTATAAAAAGGTACGATTATATTTTATCCAAGTATAAAAACACGGGAAATGAGGCTAATGTATGTTTTAAGTTAGCGCGGAGCTACCTGAAGACAGGCGGCTGGCGCGATTCAGAGAAGCATTTCAGGCGGACGGAGAAGCAATACCATTTGAGCTTTGAAAGCGGGCTAGCCAGGGATATATTGAAAGAAAACGCCTTTTACTTTACGGTTCAGGTGGGTTCTTTTGGCAATAGCCTCAACGCGGATAAGCTCTGCCGTAAGTTGAAAAAAAGAAAATACCCTGTCTTTGTTGATAAGATCATAAATGAATCAATGACGTTTTACCGGGTAAGAATCGGTAAGTTTAATACCAAAAAAGAGGCCTGTCTCCAGGAGCAAAAATTAAAAAAGATAGGCCTGCCCACCAGGATTTATCCGTAAAAATAGGATTAAGGATTAAGTAAAACCCCGAACAATTCACGTCCTTCATATATGGGGCAAGCAAGGATTGAAAGCTAACTTTACATATAAGGTTGAACCTTAAGTGTAAAGTTAAGGATTAAGTGAAAAAAAATTGCGAAAGAAAAAAGTTATATTTTTAGTAGGTCCCACCGCCAGCGGCAAATCAGAAGCCGCGGTAATGCTTGCCAAAAAAATAAATACCGAAATTATATCCTGTGATTCAATGCAGGTATATAAGGGTATGAATATCGGAACTTCTAAAATAAAAAAAGATGAAACGCGGGGCATAACGCACCATTTGATTGATGTTATTGAGCCTGATGAAGAGTTTAATGTAGCTATCTTCAGGGATAAAGTTAACAGCTTGATTGAGAAAATTCATAGAAATGATAGAGTGCCTCTTCTGGTTGGCGGCAGCGGTCTCTATATGAAGATACTGCTTGACGGGATATTTGACAAAGCGGGGGAGGTAGAAGGTTTCAGAGAGAGGATAGAAAAAGAGGCTCGCGGCAGGCTTGAAGATTATCTCTATCGCAAGCTAAAGGAGGTTGATCCTGTGGCGGCTGACAGCCTTCATCCGAAGGACAAACGCAGGATTATACGCGCTCTTGAAGTCTATTATCATCTGGGCATACCTATCTCGGAGGCAAAAGAGAAAAGAAAAGGGCTTTGGGAGAAGCACAGTGTTTTAATATTTGGCCTGACGTATGATAGGCAGGAGCTGTATGAAAGGATTAACAAGAGAGTTGACTTTATGTTTGAGGCGGGCCTGCTTGATGAAGTGAAAAATTTAGTTGATAAGTTTAAATTGAGCCGGACGGCAAAAAATGCCCTGGGTTACAAGGAGCTAATGGGATTTTTAGAAGGTGAGTATAGTTTGGATGAGGCGAAGCGGCTGATAAAAAGAAATACCCGGCGCTATGCCAAACGCCAGCTTACCTGGTTTAAAAAAGAGCCGAGGATAGAGTGGATAACTATCAGTGAAGGCGAAGGTTATGAAGAGATCGCCGCCGGAATATATGCTAAGGTAAAAAATGAAATATAAAGAAAAGGCTATTTTAGCTGTGCTTGATACGGGCAAAAGCGGTAACTGGCCGGCCGAAGAGCTTATGGATGAGCTAAAGACATTGACCCTTTCCTGCGGGGCAGAGATTGCGGGAGAGGTGACAGCCAGGAGAGATAAACCGGATCCGGCATATTTTGTCGGCAAAGGTAAAGCTCAGGAGATAGTATTACTGGCCGCTGAAGTGGAAGCCGATGTTGTTATCTTTAATGACGACCTTTCAGCCGCGCAAAAGGGCAGCCTGGAGAGGATTATTAATGGCCGGGTTATTGACAGGACACAGCTTATCCTGGACATCTTTGCCGGAAGGGCGAAAAGTATTGAAGGCAAGGTTCAGGTGGAGCTGGCTCAACTGCAGTATCTTTTGCCGAGGCTGACAGGTAAGGGTGATGAGTTGTCGCGGTTAGGCGGAGGTATTGGCACAAGGGGCCCCGGAGAACAGAAGCTGGAAGTAGATAGGCGGAGAATTCAAAAGAGAATATCAAAGCTTAAAAAAGATTTAAAAAAGATTGAAAAGCGCAGGCAAAACCTGAGAGACAAAAGAAAGCGAAATCACATATCAACTATAGCCCTTGTTGGCTACACCAACTCCGGTAAGTCCACGCTTTTAAATGCCCTCACGGCTTCTAATCAAATTACACGGGATAAACTCTTTAGCACTCTTGACCCAAAAGTTAAAAAACTAATCCTGCCCAATAAGCAGAGTGTGCTTATTGCCGATACAGTAGGTTTTTTGCACGATTTGCCCCACCACTTAATTGAGTCTTTTAAGGCTACACTGGAGGAGGCGGTTGAGGCGGACATCCTGCTCCATATACTGGATGCCAGCAGTCCGAGAGCCAGGGAGCTTAAGGAGTCAGTTTATAATGTGCTGTGTGAGTTGAAGGCGCTGGATAAGCCTATTATTACCGCTTTGAATAAGATAGATAAAACCGCGTCAGAAGTTATGGTTGATAGTTTTGTCAAAAGTACAGATAATTGTGTCGGGATTAGCGCCCTTTATAAGGAAAATTTGGACGAGTTGCTTCATATAATTGAGCAAAGCCTCGCGGCCTTAAGAACTCATATTAAACTGTTGATTCCCCATCAAAAGATGTCCCTTATAGACCTTATTTATAAAGATGGCAATGTGATAAAGAAGGAATATGCCCCCGAGGGTGTGTATCTGGAAGCGGATGTGTCAGTCGTTCTGGCTAAAAAGCTGAAAAAAATAGCTTCCACAAAGCATACTTTACCGTCCATAAGTTGAATTTAGCAATAAAATACCATATAAAGACGACATTGTCCTATTGACCCTCCTTTTATAAGGTGCTAATATAGACCTTATGCGATTACTTCAAACTTTATATGTATATAAAAACAATTGTAGTCTCATTGCGAAATGCCGCTATGTTACTTGCCTGATACTTCTTGTACTCTTACTTTTTACTGTTAATAGCAGTTTATGGGCGGATAGTTTTGATTGGCGCGATGTAGGAGGACTGGATTATACCACGCCGATTAAAGACCAGGGTGGATGCGGCTCCTGCTGGGCTTTCGCGGCCGTCGGCGCTCTGGAGGCAAAGCTGAACATATCATACAACAATCCCAGCTTCGATCGTGATTTATCAGAACAACACCTTATCTGTGATGCTTCCTGCGGGAATTGCTACGGGGGCTGGGAGTATAAGGCGCTGAATTTCTTTAGAGATATCGGGGTTGTCAGCGAGGCCGAACTTCCCTATACAGCAAGCAATACCTCCGGCAATTGGCCTCTTGAAGATGGCTGGGAGAACAGGGTAAGTAAAATAACCGCTAACCAGAACTGGCTGTACTGTACTACTGATAACCTTAAATTCAACCTTCGTTCGTGTGGGCCGCTGGTGGCAGCGATGGATGCCAATAATGACTGGTATTGGCCAGCGGGGATGATAGGGGTAGGCAGCAGCAGCTTAGTTCCTGATAATGTAGAGTTAATACCTGACGCGGACGGCATTAATCATGCTGTCGTCGTTGTAGGCTATCAGGATGACTCGTCCCTTACCGAAGGCGGTTACTGGATTATTAAAAACAGCTGGGGAAATACATGGGGATATAGCGACGGCTATGGGTATATTCTCTATGGCGATCTCGAAGATCATGAGTGGGTTCACGCTATTACAGGAGAAGCCTATATTGTTCCTGAGCCGTCTGTTATTATGCTCTTCCTTAGCGGCTTTAGTTTTCTTATGCTAAGCAGGATGAAAAGGTTAAAAGTCTAGACCATCCGCCTCTGGAGCCGGAGTAAGGAATCAAGTTGGATTTGACTCCTTGTCTATTAAAAATGCAATAAAGTTCTTGACAAATAATTAGTATATGATATTATAATTAGCACTCTAACTAAGAGAGTGCTAATTTTTTTGATGGGAGAGAAAAAGAAATGGATGTAAGTGCTTCTAATAAAAGAAGAAGCAGAATTTTAGGGGCTTTAACTCCTCTTTATATTCAGAGCGCCAGGCCTGTTAGTTCACAGCTTATTAAGAAAGAGTACAGCCTTTCAATAAGTACGGCAACCATCAGAAGCATTATGGCTGAACTTGAAGAGGCGGGCTATATCGCGCAGACTCATACATCATCCGGCCGGGTGCCGACCGATAGAGGGTATAGGTTTTATATTGACTCACTTATGAAAGAGAAGGGGTTGAGTTTTGAGGA
>DAOVNW010000145.1 GCA_030630095.1 Candidatus Omnitrophota bacterium | reverse complement strand
GAGAACATAATCCACAGGAGAATAGAGTTAAAGAAGAGAATATTTTTTGACGATATAAATCTTAGTACAAAAGAGTTAAAAAGTATCAAAAAGATAACCATTGTTGCCTGTGGGTCGGCCTGGCACGCCGGATTAATCGGGAAATACTTAATAGAAAAGTATGCCGGCGTTTCCGTAGAGGTTGATTTCTCCAGCGAATACAGATATAGAAGTCGGATTGCCGGCAGGCGGGCCTGCCTCGCCGATAGGCGGGAGTTGGTTGTTGCCGTCAGTCAGTCGGGGGAAACGGCCGATACGCTGGCAGCTATGAAGCTGGCCAGGCATAAGGGAATGAAAGTTTTATCAATTTGTAATGTGGTCGGTTCGACCATTGTCAGGGAGTCTGACGGTGTAATTTATACCCATGCCGGCCCTGAGATTGGAGTGGCTTCGACTAAGGCCTATCTCGCCCAGGTTTCCATCTTTTATCTCTTAGCTGTCTACCTGGCCTTTATTAGAGGGGCAATAGGCAGGAATATAGAGAGAAGGCTGGTAGGTGAATTTATGGAGATGCCGGCCTTAGTGCAAAAGATAATAAGAGATACAAGTTTGATTGAAAAGTGCGCGGAAAAATATAAAGGCGTTAATAGCTTTTTATACCTGGGCAGAAATATCAATTATCCGACTGCTTTAGAGGGGGCCTTAAAGCTGAAAGAAATTTCTTATATTCACGCGGAAGGCTGCGGCGCCGGGGAGATGAAGCATGGGCCGATTGCCCTGGTGGATGAGAAGCTTCCCTCTGTTTGTATAGCTGTTAAGTGCGGTGTATATGAAAAAATGATGTCCAACATCCAGGAGATTAAAGCCCGTTCCGGCATTGTTATCTCTGTCGCTACCGAACGGGATAGAGAGATTGTAAAATATTCTGATATGGTAATTTATGTGCCAAAGGTAAGTGAGGACTTATCCTGCATTATTACTGTCGTGCCGCTTCAGATACTGGCTTATTATATGGCGGTTAAGCGGGGTTGTGATGTAGATAAGCCAAGAAATCTGGCTAAGAGCGTGACCGTTGAATAATAATTGACAGCCAACGGTCAATATGTTTAAATAATTAGATATAGTATATCCGGGCGGTTAGCTCAGCTGGGAGAGCGCGTGACTTACATTCACGAGGTCACAGGTTCGAGCCCTGTACTGCCCACCATGTTTAGTCGTTAGTATATAATTTTTCGGGGGCGTAGCGTAGCTGGCTCAACGCATCAGATTGTCGATCTGAGGATCGCGGGTTCGAATCCCGTCGTCCCCGCCATGAACCACTCGCTTCACTCGGGTACGTGACACGCCATCGAGTGAATGGTGAGTGCTCGGTACCTGCTGTGGCACAGAGCAGATGTTCAGTAGAGAAAAATCATAGAAGACAGATTGCGGATAGGAAAAACAAAATTTTTTCTATATGCTATATGCTATATGCTATTTGCTAAACGCTAACTATGCCGCGGTAGCTCAGTCGGTAGAGCGCGGGACTGAAAATCCCGGCGTCGGCGGTTCGATTCCGCCCTGCGGCACCAATTTAGCTAATGGCTTATGGCCTATGGCAAGTAGTTAATAGCAAATAGCAAGTAGTTTATACTGTGAACTCTTAGCTATTGGCCATTGGCTATTTGCCATTTGCCAATATGCCCACGTAGCTCACTTGGTAGAGCAGGGCTTTCGTAAAGCTCAGGTAGTGGGTTCGAATCCCTCCGTGGGCTCCATGAAACATAAGACCAAATGGATTTCTAGCGGGATAAAGCTCAGGTAGTGGGTTCCATGGCTTAAGTTTTGCCGGGGTTTATTGTGGGTGTAGGTGTACTTTTTGCCTTCTGGGGCTTCTGGGGATTAGTGAGAAAGTTTATTGACATTAAGAAGATAAGCTGATAACATTAAGAAACCGCGCTTTTTGATGATATTAGGCGGTTGTTTAAAATAAACGGTGGATATATGTCACTTTTTAGCAGACGGCCTAAATATGCCAAGATTCAGATAAAAAAGAAGCAGATTCCGGGTGGTTTATGGACTAAATGCGAAAATTGCGGAGCAATTATATACAATAAGACACTCCAGGAAAATTTAGTCGTCTGCCCCAAATGCGATTATCATTTCAAGCTGTCAGCAAGACAGAGGATAGACCTGCTTTTTGATAAAGGTTCTTTTATTGAGCATGATAAAGAGATGGAGTCCCTGGATCCCCTTAGGTTTGAGGGGCCAAGGTCGTACAAGGACAAGCTCAAGGAGGCTAAGGATCAGACTGCCTTAAAGGAAGCAGCCGTTTGCGGAGAGGCCAAGATTGAAGGCGAGAGGGTGATGTTCGCCGTAACCGACTCCAGGTTTATTATGGGGTCCATGGGGTCTGTTGTAGGAGAAAAAATTACCCGGGTAACGGAGGAGGCAACAAAAAAGAAGTTACCTTTAATTATTATCTCTGGTTCTGGCGGAGGCGCCAGAATGTATGAAGGTATGTTTTCTCTGATGCAGATGGCCAAGACCTCGGCTGCCATATCAAGACACCAGAAGGCGGGTCTGCTCTATATATCGCTCCTGACCAATCCCAGCATGGCGGGGATTATGGCAAGCTTCGCGTCTTTAGGGGATGTTATTATAGCTGAGCCCAGGGCTTTAATAGGATTTACCGGGCCGAGGGTAATCGAGCAGACGATTAAGCAGAAATTACCGGAAGGCTTTCAAAGTTCTGAGTTCTTACTTAAGCATGGCCTTGTAGATATGATTGTTGACAGAAAAGAGTTAAAAAGTACGCTTTATAAGTTGATTGGTTATTTGAGTTGAATTAACGAGCATTATAAAAGAGAGGTTGTTTTATGGCACAGGTAAGTTTACGAGGTGTATCAAAGATATTTACGGGTAACATTCAAGCGGTACATAAGATGGACCTGGAAATAAAGGATAGAGAGTTTCTGGTTTTAGTCGGGCCTTCCGGCTGCGGCAAGTCAACTACCTTGCGCATGATAGCCGGGCTTGAAGATGTTACTGAAGGTGAAATTTATATTGGAGACAGGCTGGTAAATGATGTTCCTCCTAAAGACAGAAACATTGCTATGGTGTTTCAGAATTACGCTTTATATCCTCATATGAGCGTTTATGAAAATATGGCCTTTGGCTTGAGGCTGCGTAAATACCCCAAGAAGGAAATTAACTCACGCGTAAATGAAGCGGCCGGCATATTGAATATAGAGGAACTTCTTGACAGAAAACCGAAGGCTCTTTCAGGCGGCCAGCGCCAGAGGGCGGCAGTGGGGCGGGCTATAGTGAGAAAACCGCGCGTTTTTCTTTTT
>DAOVNW010000195.1 GCA_030630095.1 Candidatus Omnitrophota bacterium | reverse complement strand
TATTCAATAAAAAGAAAGAATGGGAAGAATACCGAATTCAAATCACCCAGCATGAGATAAAGAAGTATCTTCCCTTGCTCTAGATTAAACTACACCCTGATCAAGCATAGCGTCGGCGACCTTGGCGAATCCGGCAATATTAGCGCCTTTTACATAGTTGATAAAACCTTTTTCATCCTTGCCGTATTTAACGCAGGATTCATGAATCTTAATCATTATCTGCTGTAACCTCGCATCTACCTCTTCTCTGCTCCAGGAAAGCCTTTGGCTATTTTGTGACATCTCTAATCCGCTTACTGCTACCCCGCCGGCATTAGCCGCTTTTCCAAGGCCGTAAAGAATCTTTTCTTTTAAAAATATCTTTACCGCTTCCGGAGTAGACGGCATATTAGCACCCTCTGCAACACACCTGCATCCACTCGCAATAAGCACCTTAGCGCTAGCTTCATCTATCTCGTTCTGTGTTGCTGAAGGAAAAGCGATGTCGCATTTAACTTCCCATGGCCGTTTTTTCTCAAAATACCTGCAATTATATTTTTTAGCATATTCAGAAATCCGTCCCCGTTTTACATTCTTAAGTTCCATAACAAAAGCTAATTTTGCTTCACATATACCGTCAGGATCATATATGTAGCCCCCTGAATCCGATAACGTAACCGCCTTAGCTCCTAATTGAATTAACTTCTCTACGGTATATTGAGCAACATTTCCTGAACCTGATACAGTACAAATTTTTCCTTTAAGAGATTCACCCTTTGTCTTTAACATTTCTTGAGCAAAATACACACAACCGTAACCGGTAGCTTCGGGCCTAATTAAACTCCCACCCCAATTAAGGCCTTTACCGGTAAGGATACCGGTAAATTCATTACGTAACCTCTTGTATTGGCCATACAGAAAACCGATTTCCCGGCCGCCTACACCGATATCTCCGGCCGGAACATCAGTGTCAGGCCCGATATGTCTTGCTAACTCGGTCATAAAACTCTGACAAAAACGCATAACTTCATTATCGGATTTTCCTTTGGGATCAAAGTTAGAACCGCCTTTACCTCCGCCCAAAGGAAGAGCAGTTAAACTATTCTTAAAAACCTGCTCAAAAGCCAAAAATTTCAAGATGCTCAAACTCACGGTAGGGTGAAAACGCAACCCCCCTTTATAAGGGCCTATTGCGCTGTTCATCTCAACGCGATATCCCCGGTTAACCTGAATTTCCCCCTTGTCATCCACCCAGGAAACACGAAAAATGATAATTCTCTCCGGTTCAACCATCCTTTCCAAAATTTTCGCATTGAGGTATTTTGGGTTTTCCCTTATAAACAACATTACAGAACTAGCTACCTCATGAACCGCTTGATGAAACTCAGTTTCACCGGCATGCCCTTCAACAATTCTTTTCATAAACTCCTGTGGCATAAACACCTCCTCAATTTAATGAGACTTAGTCCCGAAACTTCGGGACTGTAGTCGAATTAAGTCCCGCCGAGTTAGGGTAAAAAGCCGAAGGCATTTTACCCTATATGTAGCGAGGCGGGACACAGTCGAAAGCCCCATTATTTATTCAAAATATAATAATAATACTCTTAAACGGACAGACACAAGGATATGTCCCTGCAAAAGATAATCAACGCTGTTCCTGCAAAAGATAATCAATAATACTCTTGACCGCCTTCTTGGCCATGCCCATTGCTTCAATAATAGTGCCTTCACCGCCAACTATATCTCCCCCGGCATAAACACCTTTAATCGAAGTCTGCATGGTCTCAGGATTAACTATTAAATCTGAATATTTATCAACCTTCAATTGAGGAGTAACACCGGTAAGAATAGTATTTGCGCCCAAACCAACTGCTATAATGGCTAAATCGCAATCTTTGATAAACTCGCTTCCCTCAATAGGTATAGGCCTTCGCCTTCCTGATGAATCTTTTTCCCCTAAACGGCACTCTAAACACTCTATTTTTCTTACGAATCCCGATTTATCGCCGGTAAACTCCTTAGGCTGAACTAAAAATTTGAAGTTTATTCCTTCTTCCTTGGCATGTTCTATTTCCAATCGCCTTGCCGGCATCTCTACTTCAGTGCGCCGGTAAAAAATTGTGGTATTCGGCTTGACTCCCCTCATCTTCTGCAAGCGCAAAGCAACCCTGGCCGCGTCCATAGCGGTATTGCCTCCGCCAATAACAATTATATTTTTATCGATATTAATCGGAGTATGAAATTGAGGAAATCTATATGCCGACATAAGATTAACGCGGGTTAAAAACTCATTAGCCGAATAAACATTACATAAGTTCTCACCCTTTATCTTTAAAAAAGAGGGTACCCCGGCACCTAAGCCTAAAAATACAGCTGAAAAACTATCCAAAAAGAGTTCATCCAGAGTTTTGGTCCTTCCGATTATAACATTAAGCGCAAACTCCACTCCTAATTTCTTAAGATAATCTATTTCAGAATCCAAAATATCCCGGGGCAGTCTAAAAGGCGGTATGCCGTATCTTAAAACCCCTCCGGTCTTATGCAAACCTTCAAAAATAACCGATTTTA
>DAOVNW010000114.1 GCA_030630095.1 Candidatus Omnitrophota bacterium | reverse complement strand
TGGATAATAGAGCATAATTATGAGAAGAATAAATACGGATAGATTAATCAACGGCAGTATATCAAAGAGTATATTTGTTTTGACCCTGCCTCTGTTAGTGCGGGCTATGCTGCAGTCAACCCAAACCATTATTGACATCTTCTGGGTGGGCAAGCTTGGGCCTGCCTCAATCGCGGCCGTGGCTATGGCGGCTACCGTAATTATGGCCTTTTTCCCCGCTTTGATAGGTATAGGCACCGGCGCGGCCGCTATGGTCTCCCGGGCAATAGGCGCCAAAAATCAGCAGGCGGCGGATAACGCGGCTACCCAGTCAATAATCATTGCCTTTCTTACCGCTCTCTTTTTATGTATAGTCGGCCTGATTTTTTCAAAACCCTTACTCGTGCTTCTTCAGGCAAAGGCTGAGGTGCTAACCGAAGGACATCTCTACCTTAAAATTATCTTTCTCGGCGGCATCACAACCACCCTTCTTTTTTTAGGAAGCGCTATACTGCAGGGCGCCGGAGATACACTTGTCCCTATGTGCATCATGGGTTTTTGCGTCCTGGCTAATATTGTCCTTGATCCTATTTTAATCTTTGGCCTTTTTGGCATACCTAAACTCGGCGTAAGCGGAGCGGCTCTGGCCACCATTATAGCTGACGCGCTGGGAGCAATTATTCTTCTTCATATTCTTTTTAAAGGCAGATCGCACATCCATATAAGATTTGACAAGTTTAAGATAAACCCGGCTGTAATGTGGGAAATTATGAAGATAGGTATTCCGTCATCCGTGCAGATGTTTTTCAGAAACTTGATGGGCATGCTCCTGATGGGCATTACAGCCTCCTTTGGCACTTGCGCGGTCGCCGCCTACGGCATAGGGATGCGGTTAAGAATGATAATTCTCCTGCCCGCTTTCTCCTTCGGAACGGCCGCGGCCACTCTGGTAGGCCAGAATATGGGGGCAAAAAAACCCCTAAGGGCCCAGAAGTGCGCCTGGCAGGCAGCCTTAATCAATGCTTTTATTATGACTTTTGTCGGCATACTTTTCTTTCTTTTCTCTGATAATATTATCGGGCTTTTTAACAGCAATCAGGAAGTTATTGCAGCTGGAGGACACTACCTGAGAATCACCTCCCTGTTCTTTCCGGCTATAGCCTTTGGCGTAGTTTTGGGCCGGTCTATGAGCGGCGCCGGAGATACCATAACTCCTATGGTTATAACAATTTTTTGCCTATGCGGCATACAAATACCTCTCGCTATAGGACTGTCCCGTTTCAGTAACCAGGGGTTAAGCGGAATATGGTGGGCTATAGCCGCGGCTTCGTTAATCCAGGGCATTTTAGCTATAATCTGGTTTAAGGCCGGCAGATGGAAAAAAAGAATAGTTAATTTTTAGAAAAACAGGTAAAAATACACAATTATGACTATTTATGATATATGCAAAAAATACAAGATTGACCTGAGAGTTGCTGAAGTTCTAAATAAACATGGCTACAACCAGCTTTATCCTCCCCAGGAAACAGTCCTTAACGCCGGCGCCTTAGAGGGAAAAAACCTTGTCCTGTCAATGCCTACCGCCAGCGGAAAAACACTTATAGCCGAGCTCTGTATGCTGCGTTCAATTTTAGAAAGCGGAGGCAAATGTCTCTATGTGGTTCCGTTAAGGGCCCTGGCTAATGAAAAATATGAAAATCTAAAAGATAAGTACTCATCACTGGGTATTAAGATAGCCATAGCGACCGGCGATTATGACACTCCTTCGAGATACTTGGCCTCTTACCATATAATTGTGGCGACTTCTGAAAAAGTGGACTCGCTTTTGCGGTTTAAGGCGCGCTGGCTTTCTGAAAGCCTGACGGTAGCCGTTTTTGATGAGATACACCTTTTGAATGATATATCAAGAGGGCCGACACTGGAAGTCCTGATTGCCAGGCTAAAGCAATTTAATCGCGCCCTGCAATTAATCGGCCTCTCGGCCACTATAAAAAATGCCGGACAAATCGCCAAGTGGCTTGGAGCTGAGTGCTTTATCAGTGACTGGCGGCCGGTTAGCTTAAAAGAAGGGGTTTACTTTAATGAAGCAGTCAGGTTTGAAGGCGGCCAGCTCAGGCCGTTAAAACATATTTCCTCTACACCAATAAATTCCCTTTGCATGGATACGGTAAAAGAAAGCGGCCAGGTCCTTGTCTTTGTCAATACCAGGCGTTCCACTCAGGCTGAAGCCAGGCGTATCGCGCCTAATATCAAAGGAGTCCTGACAGAGAATGATAAAACAAAATTGGACCTTATTTCAAAAAAAATCACCACCTCAAACCGGGAGCCGACAAAGATATGTAAAGAGCTAAGTGAATGTGTAAAAGACGGTGTTGCCTTTCATCATGCCGGCCTTACTCATCAAGAAAGGAAATTGGTAGAAGATAACTTCAAAGGTAATATTATAAAGGTAATCTGCTCTACGCCGACCCTCGCGGCCGGCGTTAATCTTCCGGCCAGACGGGTGATAATCAGAGATTACAAGCGCTACGATGTCAGCCGGGGCGGCTCCCACAGTATAGCCGTCTTTGAATATAAACAGATGCGCGGACGAGCCGGACGCCCTAAATACGACACCATAGGAGAAGCAATAATTATAGCCAAGTCCGAGGATGAGCAGGATGTCCTTTTTGATGAATTCATTAATGCCGAGTCTGAGCCCATCATATCAAAGCTGGGCAGTGAAAACGCTCTATGCATGCACATACTTTCATCCATCTCATCAGGATATATATGCTCACATAATGGCCTGATGGACTTTTTAAGCCACACCTTCTTCTCTCAGCAGGAGGATCCTGATGAATTAGAGTATATTATTGAGCGCATAATTGACTTTTTGCGCTGTGAGGAAATGATTGCCGTTTCTAATAACAAATACGAGCCAACTCCTTTTGGCAGTCTGATATCACGGCTTTACATCAAACCGCATTCAGGTGTACTGTTAAAAAAGGGCTTAGAAAATTCATCGCGCGTTTATCCTTCCGCTATAAGCCTTTTGCACCTCATTTGCGCCTGTCCGGATATGGGAAACCTGAGATTAAGCAAAAAAACTCAGGATGAAGTTGAGATGTTCTTCGGACTAAACAATGAAGATTTGCTTCTGCCTTTTGGAGAGTACTTCTCGCGCTCCGACTACAGGGTGTATTTAGAAATGATTTTAACAACTTTGATGCTTAATAACTGGATGGAAGAGACCAAAGAAGACGAGATATGTGATAAGTTCCCGGTCGGCCCCGGAGACATACGAAGATTTATTGAAACGGCCAAATGGCTTCTTTACTCTACGGAACAGCTTGCCCGCCTCCTTAAAATGGAAACAATTATACCACTGCTCCAAAAACTGCAGACGCGTGTAAGATATGGCATCAAAGAGGAGCTTCTAAATCTGGTAAGCCTGAAGGAGATCGGGCGCGTCAGGGCGAGAAGTCTTTATAAAAACGGTATTAAACATGTACGCGATATAAAGGCGGTTAAAGTTGAAACTCTGATGAGGGCGGCCAACATCGGCAAAATTATAGCCGCTAACATAAAAAAACAGGTTGAAAAATAAGCTATAGAAACTTCCAGAAGATAATCCCCAGGACAACTAATAGCGCGGCAAAAACGCGCAGGTACACTTTTGGCATATTGCCTATCAAATCGTCAAATTTGGCGCCGGCTTTTTGATTGAGAAGCAAAAAAAGCTTAATGGCAATAATGATCCCCGCGCCAACCAACGCCTTAAACCATATACCTTGCGCCTTAAAAAACAGATTAAGGCCAAAACTTCCCGCGAACAAAAGCAGGAAAATCAGGGTTTTAAACCGCTTCTTCCTCGCCTTCTTTCTAAAAAACCCCTGAATAAATCCAGGATTCATAAGGCCTATAAACCCTATTAACATCCAGAATATACCTATTATTTTATTAATCATAATTAAAATACATACTAACTAATAAACTTAAAATTTAAAGCGAAAAAGGTAAAACCATAACGTAAAAGTAAAAATACAAAAAGATTTTGAATTTTTAGCTATGGTTTTACCTTTTTCGCTTTTAGCTTTTCGCTTCCTTAATCGTTCCACCAGTCAGTCCAAAGCTCATCATTAACAGGAACGAGGATAATGTCTATAGGATCAGTGAATCTACTGTTATCGCCTTCCGGCACCCCTGTGAACTCCCACGGATCAGAGATAACAGAACCGCCTGGACCCCCTACCCTTGTCTGCAGTCTGGTCTG
>DAOVNW010000052.1 GCA_030630095.1 Candidatus Omnitrophota bacterium | reverse complement strand
TGTTTCTGACTTTTCTCAAAACGTCCGCGTAGCCTTAAGCCAAATGTCCAGAGAGCTAAGGGGGGCTATTATCAGCCGGGAAACTCCCTCTTACAACTTTATTGGGCGCGGCGGCGGCTTTAAAGAAGAGAGCGCTGATACCCTTACCTTTACTACAACTTCGTCCGGGCAAAGAGGCTTAAGTGAAATAACTTACTTTATTGACAGCGGCTCAGACGCCTCTCCCGCAGAGTTAAAAAGAAGGTATAATGGCGTCCTTGGAAGCGATGTTAGTACGGACGAAGAGGCGGAAACGCTGGCTATGTTTATTACCGGTTTAGATATCGAGTATTACAGCGGCGAGAGATGGGAAGAGTCCTGGGCGGCTTTTGACAGTAAAGATTTAGGTTTAGAAGGGGCGGCGGCTAAAGGTTTGCCCAAGGCGGTAAAGGTAACTCTTTTTGCCCAAAATTCTTTATCGCGAAAAGAGCCTCTAATTTTTTCGATGGTGGTTTCTATTCCTGTTGAAATTATTTCAACCGAAGAAAAGGATATCCCTGAAAAACTCTAAAGGCATTATTTTAATTACTGTTTTGTGGGTAACGGCCGTACTGACGATTATAGCTCTGAGTTTTGCCTACACGGTTAAATTAGAAATGAAGATGGCCCGGTATCAGGCAGAGAGAGCGGCCGCCTATTATTTGGCAAAGGCGGGCCTGGAAAGAGCGATAGCCCAGTTGGAGGCGGACAAGAGAAGCGGCTCGGAGGTTGACTTTTTTGGTGAGGGGTGGGCGTTTAATCCCTCCGCCTATGAAGATGTCCGGCTTTTTAATGGAAGTTATACGGTGGAGGTTACTGATGAGGCGGGCAAGATAAATATAAATACGGCGTCGGAGGGTTTATTAAGAGCTTTGCCTGTAATCAGGGATGCTGATCATAGATCGGAGATTTGCGACAGCATCGCTGACTGGATTGACGCCGACGATAACCGCCGGCTTAACGGCGCCGAGAGCGCTTATTACCGGTCTCTAAAAAGTCCTCATAAGTGTAAAAACGGGCCCATGGATGCTTTAGAGGAACTGCTTTTGATAAAAGGTTTTGATATGTCCTGGCTCTATGAAGCAAGCGATGACGGCCTCGCGGCTGATGAAAAGACGGGGAAAAAGTCTTTTCAGGATGAGGGTGAAGAGGCGCGGGCGGATGTGAGGCTGGAGGAGGTAATTACCGTTTATACCGACGGCAAGATCAATGTTAATACCGCCGGCTTTGAAGCCTTGTCCCTTTTGCTTGGTACGGCCAATAGAGAACTGGCTCAAAGTATTATTGATTACCGGACAGGTTCGGACAGAACAGACGGAACCGGAGACGATACGCCGTTTTTCTCCATCGATGAGTTGAAGCCTGTTATAGGAGAAATAATTTATAAACAATTTTCTAAATTTGCGGGAGTAAGCTCTAATGTTTTTAAGATTGTCTCAATAGGCAGGCCGGATAATTCAAAGGTTACAAAAAAGATAGAAGCGGTTATTGATAGAAGCGGTTATCCCTCGCGGATAATTTATTACCGGGAAGATTAAGATGAAAATAAATGCTGCCCTGAAGAGGCTGATAAATAAAATAAGTTTAAATATAAAGAAAACGGAACTGTTTTTAAATAATCTTCGGCCGAAAGTATTTACCGGTTTAGAGATAAATGATAGAATTATAAGATTGGCCCAGCTTAAAGCTGCCTCCTCGGGGCTTGAGATTGTCAGGTGTCTTTCAGAAGAAGTTAATCTTAAGCCGGAGATGAAGAAAGAAGAAAAAGAAGCCTCTTTACTTGAAGCCGTAAAAAGACTTTTAGCGAATAACAAAGTAAAGGTTTCGGGTTTAGCTACCAGCCTGCCCAGGCATCTCGCGGTAGCCAGATATATCACTCTTCCTTCTACGGATGAAAAAGAGATTAAGGAGATGGTTAGATATGAGGCGGAAAGGCACATTCCATTTGCCATAGACAAAGTTGAGGTAAGTTACCAGATTATCAGGAAACTGGCGGATAAGTCGGAGCTTCTTTTGACAGCCGTCAAAAAAGAATTGTTAAATGAGCATCTTTCTTTTCTTAAAAAGGCCGGCCTCTCGCCGGAGGTTATTGATTTAACTCCTTTTGCCGCCTTTAACTCTTTTTGTTACGGCCGGAGTGAAGCCGGGCTGATAGCTGTCTGTCTATTAAATATATCCGGGCGGGCGGTTGATATAAATATAATTCAGGGGGATAGTCTTTGTTTTACGCGAGGTGTTTTAATTGAAGGCTGGGAGCGGGAGGGATCGGCTTGGCGCGGGTGTTTGGCGGATGAAGTTAAGCGTTCGTTTGAATCGTATAAAAGAGAGAATAACAGCAATAGTGAGCCCGGGGTAATAATTTTAAGCGGTGGTATAAATATAGCGGGGGATGGTGAGTTAGAAATTTTTTTAAGTGAGCGTCTCAATCTGAGAGTTGAAAAAGCAAATGCCTTTAAGGGGCTGCCGTTCAATATATCGGGAGCGGCCGGCCCGCGGATACCGGCTTTTTCTATGTCCGTTGCTATAGGTTTAGCTCTGCGCGGGGCTGTTAAAAACAGGTTGGAGGTTAATTTTCTGCCGGCTAAAATGGTTGAAGAAAGAACAAAGAAAAAACGCGAAAAATTTTTAAAAAACCTGGCGCTTTTTATTGGATTGAGCGGTTTTTTAATCACTGCTTTTAACTTCGGGCAATTTTATTTAAAGGAAGCGAAACTGAAGGAGCTTGAGAAAAAGATAGACGAACTAAGGCCGTTGGCGACAGAGGCTAAAATAATGCGGGAGCAGGTAGAACTTATCAGTACCTATAAAAAAAATAAAGGTTTGTGTTTAGAGATTTTAAGAGAACTAAGTCTGGTGGAGATTATTCCCAAAGATGTTTATCTGACAGGTTTTGTATTTGAGAAGGATGACGCGGTAATAATCAGGGGCTTAACAGTTTCTCATTCGGTTGTTTCTCAGATGGTTAGTAATTTAAATAACTCTAAATATTTTCAAAATGTTGAGCGTAAGTATTCGAGAGCGAAAAAATTAGGCGATAAAACACTGGTGGAATTTGAACTTGACTGTCCAATGTTCGCTAAAGAGTGATGAGGGATAATATATAATGACTTTATTGCCAAGGGAAAAGAAAATATTGTGCCTTTGCCTTATTACAGCTATAGGAGTTGTTGCTTATGTATCTTTTATTGAACCCAGGCTGAAGGTTTGGCAGAATCTGAAAGTAGAGGTTCAGGCTAAGGAGATTGAGCTAAAAAGAGACCGGCGGGCTGTTCGTCAAAAGAACCGGTTAGAAGAAAAATTGGAACTGCTTAAAAAGGAGATTAGGGCTGTTTCCGGCAGTTGGCAGCCGTCCGCGTGGCTTAGAGAGATAGAAAGAACAGCGAGAAAGACAAAAATACAGATTACCAGCCTTGAGCCTCAAGCGCTCAAAGAGCGCGGTTTCTATAAAAAATCCCAGGCTTACGTAAACTTAAAATGCTCTATGGATAATTTAACCGATTTTTTATATCAACTGCGGGAATCGGGTCAGATGGTAAACATTGAAAGATTGCAAATATTTCCTCTTGACGCCGACGCCTCGTCTCTAAAGGTAGAGATGTTAATTTCAGCCGTTTTTTTAGTTGATGAAGGCAGGGAGGAAGGTTTATGATGCCCGGAACTTTCAGCCGGTTAACTGTGCCCCTATGTTTCATAATATTTATTCTTTTCCACATAGGCGCGGAAAGCGGTGCGGAATCTAAGCCTTTTTCTTATTACCGGCCGATTACCGAAAGAAGTCTTTTTAAACCTCTTTGGGGCAAAGCCGCCTTTACCCCGGCAGTAAAAATACAGACTTATAAAGAAAAGAAAAAAATATCGGCCGGGTTAAAACGGCTTAAAGCTGATTTAAAATTAAGCGGAATAGTTTTTAACGGCAAGTGCTATCAAGCCATTATAGAAAGCAGGCGAAAAGACGCTGACAAACTTTTTTACAAAGAAGGAGACATTGTCCAGGAAGCTCGTGTAATGAGTATAGACGGGAATAAGCTGGAGGTAATTTTGGACTTTAAAGGGGAGAGTTTAACTTTAAATCTGATGTCCGCGGTTAAAGGAACGGAAGGGGCCGAAAAGCCTGAAAAGCCTGGAAAGCCCGTAGCGCCCGGCGGCTCTCAAAAAAAACTTGCTCCTTCTTCTAAGTTCCAGCGTATGTTAAAGTCTATAAAGGAAAAGTAATCATTTTTACATTCGCATAAATAGTCATAATATGCTATCATAGATAAATAATAAACCGCGAAAAGCTTGGGTCGTTCGCAATTAAGCTGAATTGGTTTCTATAGTTTAATAATTTGCGAGTTATTAAAACAAATTAAGAAGGTCCCTTTCATCTAACTTAAATAAGAAAAAACCGGATAAATTTAATTATAGCATTTTCTAATTTCGAGGGCTGACCCTAATGTTAAGGATTGTTGGTTTGGTTTTATCTGTTGCGCTGGTTACTGCCTGTTTTGCCGGCGGCTTGTCGGCTGAGGTAAAAGATAAAGATGCCCTCGTCTCTTTTAACTTTAAAGAGACGGATATTGAGGCAGTCTTACAATTTTTCAGCGAGATTGCCGGAGTGACTATTATTAAAAGTGACAGGGTAAGGGGCAAGGTAACGGTTATAGGCGCCGCTAAGCTGCCGGTTGATGAAGCGCTTGACGTGCTTCAGGCTATACTCGAAGTTAAAGGTTTTACGATGCTGCGTTCCGGCAAAGTAATGAAGGTAGTTGCCCAGGCAGAGGCAACTAAGAAGAGCGTGGAGACGCGTATTGGCCGAGGGCCTGAGAGCGGCAAGGCCGAAGATAAGGTTGTTACGCAGATAATCCCGTTAAAACACGTAGCGGCTTCTGATATGAAAGGCGTTCTCGGGGCGATGATTTTTTCCGGCGGAAGCATAATTGCCAGCGAAAGGACCAACACCCTGATTATAACGGATGTAGCTTCAAATATTGAAAGGCTGGTTAAGATTATTAACCAGTTGGACGTCGAGATTGGAGAGGAGAATGTCCGGATAGAAATCATTCCGCTTAATTACGCGGACGAGAATGAGCTGTCAGCTATCTTGACGCTGGTTTATTCTTCGGGCGCGAAAAAGTTGTTGCCTCCGGGAAAAAAAAGAATAGCCGGCATATCTAAAGGTTTTCTGGGAGGAGTAGTGGGTGAAGTAGTCGTTATCCCGGATGAAAGACTGCACTCTCTGATTATAATTACAGCTAAGTCTAACTTTGAAGTGATAAAAAAACTAATAGAACAGCTTGACAGGGAAAGTCCCGCCTCAGCTGACAATATCCGCGTCTTTCCTTTGCAAAACGGCAAAGCGGAAGAGGTAGCCGCGGTTTTAAATGAGCTCTTTGCCGGTATAGTGAGCGGCCGGAATGATGTTAAAGCCAGGAGGTTATCAAAACCGGATGAGTTGCCTGCTCCGGATGCCTTAGAAAGCAAAGAGACGTTATTTAAAGAAGGTTTTGGCGTTTTAGAGGGAGCGGTTAAGGTAGTGGCGGATAAAAGGACCAACTCACTTATTATTACCACCTTTCCTCAAAACTTTTCCACTATAAGGAGGCTGATAGATCAGCTTGACGTGCGCAGTCCGCAGGTATTGATTAAGGCTTTAATAGCCGAGGTTACCCTTTCCAATGAAACGAAATTCGGCATAGAGTGGGAGCATATAAAGTCCTGGGAGAGAAGCGGGCATAAAGTAGCGGGCACGGCCAGCGGCGCCTGGGGTTTAAGCGATTTTATAACAGAGGGCTTTAAGTACTCTATCTTAAGAGATGATGAAAATCTGAGCGGTTTAATCCAGGCGCTGGCCAAGGAGTCGGAGTTTAACATTCTTTCGGCGCCCTGCATACTGGCTTCTGACAATGAGGAGGCAAGATTTAAGGTGGGCGAGTCTGTTCCCATCCTAAAGGACGTCAGTTATACCGAGGCCAGCGGAACGGTTAAAAGCTATGATTATAAGGATGTTAACATAGAGCTGATCGTTACTTCTACCATCAACAAAAATAGAGATGTATGCCTAAAGGTTCACCAGTTGATAAACAAGATATCCGCCTATGACCCGGAGCTAAACGCTCCCATACTTATTACGAGAGAGGCGGAGACGACGGTAGTTATTAAAGACGGGCAGACCATCGTTATTGGAGGCTTAATGAGAGATGACAAGACTAAGTCTGTCAGTAAAGTGCCCATTTTAGGAGATATACCTATCTTAGGCCTTCTTTTCAGAAAGCACCACGATACGGTAAAGAAGACGGAGTTGTTAGTTTTTATTACCCCCCACGTCATTATTAACCCCGAAGACGCCAAAGAAATGACCCGCAGGGAAGTTAACGCGAGCAAATCAATCCGCCTCCCCCTCGAGTTCGAACAAGAACCCCCTGATAAGGGGTCAAGTCTTAACTTTGAACTTGACGACATTTGAGCGTTGAGTAAAGCAGGAAAACATATTTTTCTCCGATAACAACTATAAACTGTTTTTGATGAAATAGTAGAAGCGCTTAAGTTAAAAGTTAAGACCTTATCCCTTAATTTTAATTTATTGACAAAAGGAAATATCAGTGTTATGGTTGAAATCGAAATAATTTAATTTTACCTAAAAATATCTTTTTTAAATTAACAAAGACCATTTTAAAGAGGAGGAAGGTATGTACGGAAAGTTTAGTGAGGACAATATGGAGTTTATAATTACCAGACCCGATACACCCAGGCCCTGGGTGAATTATCTCTATAACAAAGAATATTGCGCTATTGTTTCTCAGGCAGGAGGAGGCTATAGTTTTTTTAAGGATAGCCGCATGAATAGAATAACAAGATG
>DAOVNW010000144.1 GCA_030630095.1 Candidatus Omnitrophota bacterium | reverse complement strand
CGGGGATTGATGTTGTGCTGCTTATTTCAGGCAGGGCCGCTGTTTTGATTGTCCGGGTTGTTGTTTGTATTAATCTTGCTGCCGGTAATGAGCTGATTACCGCGGCTATGGGTTTAACTTCTGTCTGAGTTAAGGTTATTGCCGGTATTGTTTTGATTGCTGTTGGCGCGGTTATTTCTTTTGGCGCGGCTGTGTCTGTTATCTCCGGCAGTTGTGCTGTTTTTATGTTTGCTGATGCGCTTATCATAGTTCCGGTTACCAAATTCATAGATGGTGTTGTTACGTCTGCCGGCGCTTTAACTAATTCAAAATCCGGTTGTCTGTAGATTGTGCTTTCGGCTGCCGGTATAGCTTCTGATGATACGGCTGCCGGTGTTAGTGTCATTGCCGGTTGTGTGATTATACTGTCTGTCAACGCTATGGCCGGTATTGCGCTTATTGCTTGTATATCAGGTGTTGCTGTTGTTTGAATAGTTGTTGTTGGTAATGTTGCTGCCGGAGCTGTTGAAGTTACCGGCGCTTTAATTGTTATTTCTTCGGGGATTGATGTTGTGCTGCTTATTTCAGGCAGGGCCGCTGTTTTGATTGTCCGGGTTGTTGTTTGTATTAATCTTGTTGTTGGCAGTGAACTGATTACTGCGGCTATGGGTTTAACTTCTGTCTGAGTTAAGGTTATTGCCGGTATTGTTTTGATTGCCGGATAAGCCGGGGCTTTTATTTCTGAAGTAAGGGTACCGGTTGTTTTTGATAAGACAGGTGCTTTTGTTTTGATTGTTGCTGCCGGGACAAATTCTGTTTCTATATTGGCTAATTCTGTTACCGGTACGTTTGTGTCTCTGATTGTGCTTACTGTCGGCTGAGTTGCTGTGTCTATTCCTTTTATATCAGGTATTACTGTTGTTTGGACAGCTGCTCTCGGCGCTGTTGGGATTGTTGATGTTTTAACTGTTATTTCTTCGGCGGTTAATCTTGTATCGCTTATTTCAGGAGCTGCCGCTGTTTTAATTGGCTGGGTTGCGCTTATTTTTAATAACGCAGGTGCTGCTGACGGTGTTGTTATTCTTATCTCAGGTAAGGCCGGTACTGATACCGGTTCTACTGCCGCTGTTTTAATTGGCTGAACTGCTGTCTGTGTTAAGCTTATCGCTGGCAGTGAGCTGACTGTTATGGTTACAGGCTTAACTTCTGTTGTACTTATTCTCGGCAGCCTTGTATTTATTCTTAAAGGAGCTTCTATACTTGCGGTTTTCGGTAACTCTCTTCCGCTATCTAAGCTTATTATAGGTAAGGCTGCCGGTAATTCTATTGCCGGCAGGGTTATGCCTTTGACAACGGTTACTGTCGGCTGAGTTGCTGCCTGTGTTAATCTTGTTGTTGGTAATGTTGTGATTGCTCTCAGTGCGGTTATTTCTTTTGGCGCGGCTGTGTCTGTTATCTCCGGCAGTTGTGCTGTTTCTATATCTACTATAGTTGTATCGCTTATTTCAGGTAAGGCCGCTAGGCTTGTCTTTGTGATTTCTGTACCGGCTGAGATAATCGATGAGCTTAAATTAAAATTAGTTGAACTCCATGGAGATGCCTTTAGCTGTGTAAGTTGGGCTTCTGTAGAGAGAGTCTTTAGCCAGATTGATGATTTGTTGAGAGAAGATCTGATTGAGAGTGTGCCATCCGTTATGTTCATGATAGGCCTTAACCTGGATATTGTCGTAGATGCAGTAGAGGCTGATTCTGTCATTGTTGTCGGAACAAGAGAGATAAGTAATCTTTTCCGGTTTGGATATGAGGATATGGTTGACTTTAAGGTGCCCCATTTTACGCCTCCTTTTTGATTAATAATAACCTTTTCGATAGGTAACTTATCAGATAGGCCGCTAATTTCAAACTTAGCGGTTTCTTTTATGAGGGTTTCATCCGCGTTGATCATTCCAGCAGACAAAACAGGAGAGTTTGGTAAACTTTGGGCCCTTAAGATATTGACAGGAACAATATCTTTAATCACGGCCTTATCTGATAAAAGAGGAATGTTTAGTTTACTGATAGCTTCAGATAAGCTGATTTCTGATAATTCAGGTAATTCAATACTTACTGAAGCTTCTTTGGAAGCATTAGGTATAGTTAAAACCTGAGCTTTAACTTCAAAAGACGGCTGAACGGTATTAATTGTAACTTCAGGCGCTTGCGGTAAGACAATCGAAGCAAGTTCTTTTAGGTTTGATTCTGTATTAATTACAGAAGCAACAGTATATATAGGTAAAGCATTTATGGATACTTTTTCTACTGCCGGTACTATCAGCTCTTTTAATACAAGTAAAGAAGACGCTACTATATGAGATAAGTTTTCTTTTATGCCTGTTGTATCGGCTGTTGTTTTGATTTTAAGGATTTCTTCCGGTTGTAAACCTTCTGTTAAGCGGGTAGCTCCGTTTGAAGGTATAACGGAGTAACCCTCAGGTATATTATTAGCTATATTTTCTAATTCTCCTCCGTCGGCTATATTAATTCTTAATGCGTCGGAAGTAACGGGTACTTGCGCGAAATTAGAATCGATAAGAGATAATATCTTGTTTTCCGGATGATTATTCATTGGTGTTGTTATTATAGTTGTATCTACATTCCTTAAACTTCCCAGAATTAAGACTCCGGCTAAAGGCAAAGCACCAGGTAATACAGGTAATTTATGCTCTGTTGATGACGGCGGTAATGATACCGGTATTGCAGCGGGTATTTCCGTTTTACTGTCCGGAGCGTTTAATCTTTTAAGAATATTGTTAAAAGTAAAAGGATTCCATATCTCAGAAGCCTGGGGTAATCTATCAAAAGATTTGATTTTTACGGCTATGTTAGGTGTTTTGATATAGTTAATTTTCTGTAATTCTATTGCCGGCTGGGTTATGTCTTTAGCGACGGTTACTGTTGGCTGAGTTGCTGTCTGTGTTGATCTTGTTGTTGGTATTGTTTTGATTGCCGGCTGGGTTGTGCTTATCGCCGCTATTTCGGATATTGGTAATTCTATGCTGACAGTTCCGGTTGTTTTTGATAAGGCAGGCGCTTTTGTTTTTATTGTTGTTATTACCGATGATACTCTCGGCAATGTTTTGATTGTTGTTGTTGCCGGGACAAATTCTGTTTCAATGTTGGCTAATTCTGTTACCGGTACGTTTGTGTCTCTGATTGTGCTTAATACTGCCTCTTGGTTTGGCTGAGTTAAGGTTATTGCCGGTATTGTTTTGATTGCCGGCTGGGTTAAGGTTCTCATTGCCGGTACTTCGGATATTGGTAATTCTATGCCGGTGATACCGGTTGTTTTTGATAAGGCAGGCGCTTTTGTTTTTATTATTGTTATTACCGGTGACACTATTGGCAATGTTTTGATTGTTGCTGCCGGGACAAATTCTGTTTCTATATTGGCTAATT
>DAOVNW010000160.1 GCA_030630095.1 Candidatus Omnitrophota bacterium | reverse complement strand
AATATTTTCCCTTGGGGTAGAAAAAGGCAAAAGCATGAGCCTGTCTGTCACCGATAAGGCGAGCGGGTCTGCCGCAGCGGCAAAAGCCGAGGCCGTTAAAAAGGAAAACAGCCGGGAAGTAATTATAAAGCGGGTAAAAGATCGGCAAATCGAAAGCAAGGCCGCAAAAGATGAACAAAAGGAACAGATAGCGGCTGGCGCGATAAAAGATAAAAAGCCGCCTGTTTATAAAACCTACAGTCTGCAGCTTGCCGCTTATGCTCAGTTATCCCGGGCAGAAAAAGAGGCTGAAAAACTAAAAAAACGCGGATATACAGTCTTTATCGATTCAAACAGTAAGTACCACATTGTTTTTGTAGGAAACTATAGGGATAAAGAGAAAGCGCAAAAACTCAAAAAAAAACTCAGTAAGGAATACAAGGGTTGTTATGTTAAAAGCCGTTTAATTCAGAATTAAAAAAGAGGAGGAAAAAATGTCACAACATCAAAGTTTAAAATCAGCTTCCAAGGATAAAAAGATAAGAAGCGTCCTTAACCGTTTTGAGAAGATCAGTAAGCTTAAAGAAAAGGGCAAGTGGAGTGAGAATGATTCGGTGTTCGGCCTGCCTAAAGTCAAAGTAATGAAGTTAAAGCTAAAGAAACAAAAATCTAAGGAAGCAGAAGAGAAGAAAACTGAGGAAGCGGAAAAGTCTTCCAAAGAAGGAGCTCAATCTCAAAAAGGCAAAGAAAAGTAATGCGGACAACCGGCTTTTGTTCAGTTAAAAGAGTAGTTATCCTGTCCGCCATAACTGCTTCCATATTAGCCGCCACTCCGCTTAACGCCCAGGATTATCCATTTGTGGGAAAAGTAAAAGCCGAGAGAGTAAATTTAAGGGCCGGCTACAACAAAAATTTTACCTCGCTAAAACAGTTGTCTAAGGGAGATAAAGTTATAGTCCTGGGCATATACTACGGCTGGTACAAAATAGAGCTTCCTGATGACGTATATTGTTATGTTGCCAAAGAGTACATATCGGATAGCGGCCTGGTTCAGGCTAATATTTTAAATGTAAGAGCCGGCCCCGGTTCCAGCTACAATGTTCTGGGTAAATTAGAGAAGGATTTTAAAGTTACGGTTGTCGGCGCTGCCGCCGGCTGGTACAAAATAGAGGCGCCCGCTAACTGCGGCGGAGGGATAAAAAAACCGTTTGTCGATTACTTTGGCGACTGTAAAAAAATAGAACAAGTCAGGCTAAAAGGAAAAGTCTATACTAAAAAAGTTGAAAACAAAATAAAAGTAATCGTCTATCCGAAAGAGAAAGATAAAGAAAAGCGGGATAAGCCGCGGCCAACTTCAAAGGAGACCTATGAAGCAGAAGGGATAATAAAAGATTTAGGAAGAGTTATCGGAGTAGATGCCACACATAAACTTAAAACCGGCAGAAAAACAAAATATTATTTAAAGAGCGCGGTTCTTAATTTAGATACTTATGTTAACCGCAAGGTCAGGCTCTACGGCGAGAAGGGTAGTGCCGCTTCCAGATACCCCCTCATTTATGTTAACAAGGTAGAGTTATTAAATTAAAAAAAGAGGGAAATGCTTTTTATCGTTGATAAACTTTTTTTAATTTTAGCCTTTTTGATTGCGGTAATTACTCACGAGTTCGGCCATGGGTGGACTGCTGAAAAATTAGGCGACCCAACCGCGCGGGAAGCGGGAAGAGTTACCTTTAATCCTATGGCGCACATCGACCCCATAGGCACAGTTATCACGCCCGCCCTTCTTCTTATCATGAATTTCCCCATACTTTTCGGCTGGGCGAAACCCGTACCGGTTAATTTCTATAACTTAAACAATTCTAAAAAAAATATGGCCTGCGTATCGCTGGCAGGGCCGGCGGTTAACTTTCTCACAGCCACCTGCGCCGCTGTACTGCTGCGCCTGGGCGGCATTTTGCCTTCTGAGATTCTTGGCTTAAATAATAGCATAGTAATCACTAATCCTTTTATACTCTTTTTGGTCTATCTTATTTTGATTAATCTGTTTTTAGGTATATTTAATCTAATTCCCGTACCCCCCTTAGACGGCTCTCAAATATTAGAAGCATTCCTGCCGCGGGAGACGGCCTGGCGGTATAAGAAAATCGCTCCCTACGGAATTATAATTATTTTTATGCTGTTTTATTTCACAGCGCTCGCTGATTTTATCCTTGCTATTGTCGGTTTCATCATTAGTCTATACAGCATCCATTAAACTATTTCAGGCACTCATAACCTCAACAACTAACTTGACTTAACTTCTTATTATTGTTATACTAAACCACATGAAAGACTTAAAAAAGATCACAGTAAATCTAAAAGAAAGAAGCTACGGTATCTACATAGCGGACAACCAGTTCAATTGCCTGGGCAGGCTGTTAAAAAAGTCAAATATCGGCAATCATGCCGTAATTATCAGCAATTCCAAAATAAAAAAATTATACAACGAAAAAATAGTAAAAACTCTTTCAAAGTCTTCCATAAAAAATGATTTTATCGAAGTGCCTGACTCAGAAAAAGCGAAATCGGTAAGTTGTTTGAGTAGCGTCATTTCTAAAATAGCGCGTATTGACGTACGAAAGAGGATCTTCATAATCGCGCTGGGTGGAGGAGTAATCGGAGATTTAAGCGGCTTTGCGGCTGCCGTTTACAAAAGAGGGATTCCTTACGCGCAGGTACCAACCAGCCTTTTGGCTCAGGTTGATTCGAGTATTGGCGGCAAAGTAGCGGTTGATTTGCAATATGGTAAAAATTTATTGGGGGCGTTTTACCAGCCGCGTTTAGTTTTTAGCGACGTATCCACCATGTCATCTCTGAGCTTAAGGCAGCTCAAAACGGGGCTGGCTGAGGTAATCAAGTATGGCGTTATAGCCGATGGTCAGCTTTTTAAATTTATTGAACATAATTACCATAAAATATTTGAACTGGATAAAGGAGCTCTCAGACACATCATCATCCAGTCATCGCGAATAAAGGCCGGGGTCGTTTCGCAAGATGAAAGAGAAACCAAAGGCATACGTACTATTCTTAACTTCGGCCACACCATCGGCCACGCCATTGAAGCGGCATCAGGCTACGGCAAAAGCTATACCCACGGAGAGGCTATCGCTATAGGCATGATATGCGCCAGCGAAATAGCCTGCAGGTT
>DAOVNW010000147.1 GCA_030630095.1 Candidatus Omnitrophota bacterium | reverse complement strand
TTTAAATACTTTTGCATCTGATGATAAATTCTTGTATAATAACCATAACAAAAGGGATCCATTTGTTGCTCCAGGCGGTGTTTTCGGTCAAAAGAAGGTTGATGATGAGGAGCAGCCGAGGCCCATAGTTAAAGGCGGGGCGATAAAGTTAGAGGGCATAGTTTACGATCCGCGTGATGGCTCAAGAGTTATTATAGACGGCCGCATAATGAAGGTCGGAGACAAAACCGGTTTTTTTGAGGTTAAACAGATTGGCCGCGATAGAGTTATTCTTGATGTTCTTGGAGAAAGAAAGGTAGTGAAGTTAAAGCAGGGTGAAGGGGGCAAAGCCGGACAGAAGCAATGAAAAGATTAAGAAAAATAGGCGCGATCATTATTGTACTGTTTGTAATTTTGGCAGGTTATACCGGAGGCGCGGGCGCGCGGCAAAATGTGCGTGCTGATTCTGAATTTTCTCAGGCAAAAATTACAATGGACTTTAAAGATGCCGACATCAAAGATATTTTATTACTTATTTCGGATAAGAGCGGTCTGAATATAATTGCCGGCAGTGAGGTGGAAGGAAGTGTCACTATGAAACTGCAAGACGTACCTTGGGATAAAGCCCTTAACATAATATTAAAAACTCAGGGGTACGTATATGAGCAGGATGGTAATATTATCAGGGTTACAACGGTGGAAAATCTGGCTAAAGAAGAACTTCAAACGAAGATATTCGTGCTTAACTACGCGAATGCTGAGACATTATCTGTTTCCATAGGCGAACTCTTGACCTGCCGGGGCAAGATTCAGTTTGATGTAAGAACCAACCAGTTAATCCTGACAGATATAACCAGCAGTATAAAGGTTATAGCGGGTATTATTGAACAGCTGGACAGCAGAACCCCCCAGATACAGATTGAAGCGAGGATAATTGAAACTACCATTGGCGAGGATAAAAGCCTGGGAATAGATTGGGAGAGTAAGGTTGTGGTTGGTGGGGCCAGAAGGCCTACTACTTTTCCATTTAGCCAGTGGGGGCCGAGAGGCGGGCTATATCCTGTGCCTAAATACAGCGCTGATATTGAAGCAGGTGAGGTTACCGTGACAAGCGATTTTGCTTTTACTAATGATGTGGTGCTTCATCCTAATGAGCCGTTTGAGTTTAGTTCCTTTCCGATGGCGCCCGGCGCGCTTGGCGAAGAGGAGTACTTCCAGTTTGGCACTCTGGACTTTAGCGGCTTACAGGCAACCCTGGCGGCGTTATTCTCGAAAACAGACACCAATGTTTTATCTAATCCGAAAATTACCACTTTGAATAATCAGTTGGCAAGGATAACGGTGGGGACTAAATGGCCGGTGGCAACTTACTCTTATTCGGATACGACCGGTAGATGGAACGTTTCCGGCTGGGAGTATGTTGAGTACGGCATTCTTCTTGATGTGACTCCGACTGTTAACAAGGACGGATATATAACATTGGATGTAAAGCCGGAGGTTAGCGATTTAACCGGTGTTGTTACCTTTGAAGGCGCCGAGGTTCCTATTATATCTACCAAGCAAGCAGAGGCTCAAGTGATGATTAAAGACGGCGAAACGCTGGTAATAGGCGGCTTGATAAAAGACAAGGTGATTGAAATCAGGGAAAAGATACCTTTTTTAGGAGACATTCCCTTGTTGGGCTTACTCTTTTCCAAGAAAGATACTAAGGTTGAAAAGAAAGACTTGTTGATATTCTTAACGCCGCATATCCTGAAAGAGACGGGGACAATTGATGTGATTCCAACGGTGCAGTTTGAGCAGGAAAGTCCATCTTAATAGAACAAATTTAAGTTATTGATCAAACTATTTAAAGACGGGTTGGATGGCCTGTCTTTTATAATTATTAAGGAGTTTAGAAGATTTATGAGGAGAAAAATTATAATAAGTGTTGAAAGGCAGGAGAAAAGGATAGCTATTATTGACAACGGAAGCTTAGAGCAGTATTTTTGCGAAAGGCCTGATCATACGCGCCTGATGGGCAATATTTACAAGGCTAAGGTAGAAAGTGTGGTTTCCGGAATACAGGCCGCTTTTATTAATCTGGGACTTAAGAAGAATGGTTTTTTGTATATAACTGACATTACCAAACCCTTTGCTGATTATAAGGAAATCATTGAAGAAGAGGCTGAAGAGTTAGAGCCTACCAGATTCAAGGAGGACGTGAGTATACAGGATGTTTTAAGGCCTAATCAGGAGGTGCTCGTTCAGGTGGTAAAGGATAACATCAGCACTAAAGGCCCGCGCCTGACAACCAATATTAGCCTGCCCGGCAGATACCTGGTCCTTATGCCCTATCAGAAATGCTTTGGCATCTCAAAAAGGATTCATAATCAGGAAGAGAGGGAGAGGTTAAGAAGTATTATAAAGGATTTCAGGCTCCCCAGGGGAGCCGGCCTTATTGTCAGAACTTTTGCGGAAGACGCGAGTAAAAAGGAGTTGATCAGGGACTTTAAGTACTTAATGCATCTTCTAAAGAGAATCAATCATAGTTCAAAGAGGCGAAGCAGCCCCGCTCTGATTCATCAGGAGTACGACCTGATTTTTAGAGTAATCCGTGATTATTTTTCAGAAGACGTGGAAACTCTTATGGTTGACGATGAGAAGGAGTTTGTGAGGATATCGCATTTTTTAAAGTTTCTTACGCTGGACTTGAAGTCAAAGCTATCTCTGTATACGGGTAAAAAACCGTTATTTGAAGAATATAATTTGGAAGAGTCAATTGAAAGGATACACAGAAGGAACGTTAAACTTAAATCCGGCGGTTATATAATTATTGAACCGACTGAGAGCCTGATATCCATAGATGTTAATACAGGCCGTTTTGTTAAAAAGGGAAGCCTTGAAGAGACAGCCTTTATCACCAATAAAGAGGCGGCGGTTGAGATATCAAGACAGCTTAAATTGAGGGATCTGGGCGGCATAATAATCATAGACTTTATTGATATGCCTCAGCGGCAGCAGCGCCAGACGATTTTTCGAATTTTGCTTGAGGCCTTAAAAAGTGACCGGGCAAAAACAAAGATTCTGCCTGTCTCCGAGCTTGGCGTGCTGGAAATGACCAGGCAGAGAGTAGGTAAAAGTATAGAGAGCGCTTCTTCTCAAACGTGCTGTTATTGCGGCGGCAAAGGTTTAGTGAAGTCAGTTGCTACTATAGCTATTGAGGCCTTAAGGGGCATAAAAAAGTTCTTAAGAAAGACGGAGAGTAAAGAGTTAAGTGTCTTTTTGCATCCCAAAGTAGCTTCTTATATATTTAATCAACAGAGACAGGAGTTTACTTTTTTGGAAG
>DAOVNW010000143.1 GCA_030630095.1 Candidatus Omnitrophota bacterium | reverse complement strand
GGATTTAAAAAAATACATATCACATCTCCGGCTAAAGCGCGTTACGTCTATTGAGCAAACTACCAAAGATAATATTATAAGTTTTATTATGAAGGAGAAGAACAGCGGCTTATCCGCCAACTCTATTAGCAGACACCTGGCAGCCATTAAGGGATTTTATCGTTTTCTGGTACTGGAAAGGTATTTAAAGCGTGATATATCCAGTGTTCTTGAAATTCCTAAGCTCTGGCATAAACTACCGGAGGTGCTAAATTTGGAAGAGGTTGAGAGGATTCTTAAAAGACCAAACTTAAAAAATTGGCTGGGGATAAGAGACAAGGCCGTTCTCGAGCTTGTATATGCCACTGGTATGAGGGCTTCTGAAATCACCGGCCTTACCCGCGGTAATCTTAATCTTGAAGTTGGTTTCATTAAATGCAAGGGCAAGGGGAGCAAGGAAAGAATTATTCCTTTTGGCAAAGAGGCGGCCAGAGCTATTGAGAGGTACCTAAAAAAGGTAAGGCCCAATCTGCTGAAAAAAGCCAGCGCTTCAGACTCCTTATTCCTTACGCGGCTGGGAAAAAGAATGTCCAGGCAGACCTTCTGGAAAATGATTAAAAAATACCTTAAGCAGACTAAAATAAAGAAAAATGTCAGCCCGCATACTTTAAGACACTCCTTTGCCACACACCTGTTGGAAAGAGGAGCCGACTTGAGAATCGTTCAGGAAATGCTGGGGCATAGCAGCATTTCCACAACGCAAATATACACGCACATAAACAAGGAACGCCTAAAATCAATTCACAAAAGATATCACCCCAGACCATAATAGCGTATGGCGTATAGCGTATAGTATATATTGTGTATAACAAAACAGCGTATGGCGTATAGCGTATGGCGTATAGTAAAACCCTATCCGCTATTATAGAAAGGATAATTTTTTGGATTTAATTGTAACTCATATAAACGGCGACTTTGATTCGCTGGCCTCTCTTGTAGCGGCTAAAAAATTGTATCCTCAAGCTTCCGTCATTCTTCCTCATTCTCCGGAGAAACAGGTGCGGGGCTTTTTAGCTCTATATCAGGACCTTTTTGAACTAAAGGACGAAAGGCACTTTGATTTCGGCCGCGTCAAGCGCCTGATAATCGTTGACACCCGCCTGAAAAGCAGGATAGGCAGGGCAGCAGCAGCCTTAAATAATAAAAAAATAAAAATCCACATCTATGACCATCATCCGCGCACCTCAGAAGACATAAAAGCCGACAAGGAGATATCACGCAAAATCGGAGCCACAGTAACTATACTAACAACGGAGCTAATTAAAAGAAAAATCCGAATAACACCTTTTGAGGCAACCGTGATGGGGCTGGGAATTTACGAGGACACGGGTTCATTAACCTTCAGAACAACATCCGCGGAAGACATTGAAGTCCTCAGCCATCTCTTTAAACAGGGACTGCGATTGAACATAGTCGCGCGTCACCTCAACCGCGAATTAACCGAAGAAGAGCTGTCAATCCTGATCAAACTTATCCAAAAGACACGGACTTACATTATAAACGGTGTCCATATCGCTATTTCGTCTTTGGCGCATGAAAAATATATAGCCGACCTGGCAATTCTTACTCATAGATTAATTGATATAGAAAATTTCCGCGTGATATTTGTTCTGGTAAAAATCGGCCCAAAAATTCAAATGATAGCGAGAAGCAGCCTTCCTTCGGTTGATGTCAATAAAATAGCGGCCTTCTTTGGCGGCGGAGGTCACAGATCCGCGTCTTCCTCTATAATTAGAGGCAAAAGCCTGAATGAGGCTAAAACCAAAATTATAGAACTGTTAAAAAAGAACATCAAACCCGAGGTCTTTGCTAAAGACATTATGAGTTTTCCGGTCAAAACAGTCAGTGAATCCGAGACAATAAATAACACCAAAAGGCTGATGACCAAATATAACATCGGCGGGATGCCTGTTTTGCAAAATGGCAAAGTGGCCGGTATGATTACCCGCGGGGACCTGGATAAGGCCATCTATCACGGCTTCGGCCACTCCAGAATCAAGGGATATATGTCAAAAGATGTTATTTGCGCTAAAGAGAACACTTCTATCTCTGACATTCAAGAAATAATATTCGAAAAAAATATAGGCCGCGTCCCCATACTTAAAAACAACAAAATAACCGGTGTCGTAACAAGAAATAACATCTTGAGGTTCTTGCATAAAAATTTCAGTGATAAAAAAGCGCGGGTACTTAGAGAGCGGGCCGGAAGCAAAAAATTTCAGTTTCACGCCCGCGATCTAAGCGAGATGATGAAAAACAATTTGCCGGTTAATACATACGGACTTTTAAAAAAAATCGGAGGCATAGCGGACAGCCGCGATTTCAGAGCCTACGTGGTAGGCGGTTTTATAAGAGATTTGATTTTGAAGCGCGAAAATCTGGATGTCGATCTGGTAGTAGAGGGTGAGGCGATTGAATTTGCTAAAATATTATCTGAAAAAATCGGCGGTACCCTCATCATTCACAGGCGCTTCGGGACAGCTATCATCATCCTGCCTGACGGTTTCAGGATAGACGTCGCTTCCTCGAGGACAGAATTTTATGAATATCCGGCAGCCTTGCCAACTGTAGAATTTAGCTCGATAAAAAATGACCTGGGGCGTAGGGACTTTACCATTAACGCGATGGCCGCCGGCCTAAATAAAGACAACTTCGGCATGCTTATAGACTTCTACGGCGGGCAAAAAGACATAAAGGCAAAAAGCATACGCATCCTGCACAACCTGAGTTTTGTGGAAGACCCCACCCGCATCTTTAGAGCCGTGAGGTTTGAACAGCGCTTTGATTTTACCATAGACAAAAAGACAGAGCACTTGATAAAAACCGCGGTCCATATGGATATGTTTGAAAAGATTGCCGGCGAAAGAATGAGGGATGAGATAATTCCAATTTTATCGGAAAGCAGCCCTTTGAAGGGAGTCAAGAGAATGAAGCAGCTGCATGAACTGCGTTTTATCCACAAAAATATAAGGTTAACAAAAAAGACATCAGGCTATTTCAGAAAGATAAAAAACAACATCGCCTGGTTTGAAAAAGCGGTCAAGCTTCCGCTAAAAAGCTGGCTTGTATATTTCCTGGCCCTGGCGGATAACCTAACCTTTCAAGAAGCCTCCTCTGTAGCCGGGCGCTTTATTTTTTCACGGCGTGACAGAAATACGGTGTGTCTTTACGCGGAAAATAACAAAAAAGCGCTTAAAGCCTTAAACGACAAAAGGCGGATAAAGCCCAGCTTTATTTACCAACTGCTTACTCCCTGTCCGGATGAATTTATCGTTATGTTATTAGCCAAAGGCGCCACCAGGCGCCTCACCGGCCGCGTAAAAAAGTATCTGACTAATTATAGAAAGATAAAAATAAAAATTAACGGTGAAGACCTGAAAAAAATGG
>DAOVNW010000085.1 GCA_030630095.1 Candidatus Omnitrophota bacterium | reverse complement strand
CAATAAAGATAGATGAGAGAAAAGACAAAAAGTTAACCGCGAAAAGGAAGATACAATCGGTGCGGAATAAGTTGAAAAATGAACCCGTCCCCTTTATTTAGACTTACTACAGCTTTTAAACCGAAGGGGGATCAGCCCGGGGCTATAAAGGGAATTTTGCGGAGGCTGAAGGCTGATGAGAAGTATACAACTCTCCTGGGAGTGACGGGTTCAGGTAAGACCTTTACCGCGGCCAATGTAATTGCCAATCTTCAAAGACCGGTTCTGGTTATTTCCCACAACAAGACGCTGGCCGCTCAGCTTTACAGTGAATTTAGGGAATTTTTTCCCGAGAATGCCGTTGAGTACTTTGTAAGCTACTATGACTATTATCAGCCGGAGGCGTACATTCCGCAGACGGATACCTATATTGAAAAAGATGCCTCTATAAACGAGCGCCTTGACAGATTAAGGCTGGCGGCTACCAGTTCGCTTATTTCCCGGCGAGACGTGATAATTGTAGCCAGCGTTTCCTGTATCTATAATTTGGGTTCGCCGGAGGATTATACTGAAGCTTTGGTATGTTTGAAAAAAAATCAGGAAATAGAAAGAGATGATTTGCTGAAGGAGCTGATAAAGATTCAGTATGAAAGAAGCGATGCCGACTTTAAAAGAGGAACCTTCAGAGTAAGAGGAGAGGTAGTAGATATCTATCCTTCTTATAAAGAGGAGGCGGTAAGAGTAGAGTTTTTTGGTAGTTTAATTGAGAGCATAAAACAGCTTCATCCTGTTACGCTAAAAGAGGAAGTGGTGCTGGATGAAATCAGTCTTTATCCGGCTAAGCACTTTATGGTGAAGGATGCTTCCATAAAAAACGCGGTAGGCGGGATAAAAAAAGAGTTAATCGCCAGAGTCAGGGAGTTTAAAAATGAAGGCAAGCTTATTGAGGCTGAGCGTTTAAAAAATAGGACAAACTATGACATGGAAATGATGCTTGAGACAGGCTACTGCCATGGGATTGAAAATTATTCCCGGCATTTGTCGGGCAGGCCAAAGGGTTCCCGGCCGTGGTGCCTGATAGATTATTTTCAATCTGATTTTTTTACTATTATTGATGAGTCTCACGTTACCCTGCCCCAGATTAGAGGAATGTACAGGGGCGATAGATCCAGAAAAGAGGTGCTGGTAGAACATGGCTTCAGGCTGCCTTCCTGCCTAGATAACAGGCCTTTGAAGTTTGATGAGTTTGAGCCGCTTTTAAATCAGACGCTTTTTGTTTCCGCTACGCCGGCTGATTTTGAACTTTCAAAAAGTGCGCCCATAGAACAGGTTGTCAGGCCTACAGGGCTTATAGATCCCATGATAACGGTTAAGCCGTCCAGGGGGCAGATTGACGACATAATCTCAGAGGTAAAGGCTAGGGCGAAAAAGAAAGAAAGGGTTTTAGTTACGACGCTGACAAAGAGAATGGCGGAAGACTTATCGGACCACTTGGGGCAGTTGGATTTGCGGGTGAAGTATTTACATTCTGAGATAAAGACGATTGAGAGGGTTAAGATACTGCGTGATTTAAGGCTAAAGAAGTTTGATTGCCTAGTAGGAGTTAATCTGTTGAGAGAGGGGCTTGATTTGCCCGAGGTGTCTTTGGTTTGTATTCTGGACGCGGATAAAGAGGGGTTTTTAAGGTCTCATACCTCGCTCATTCAGGTAGCCGGCAGGTGCGCCCGGCATATAAACGCTGAGGTTTTTATGTACGCCGATAGAGTGACCGTATCTATGAAGCGCATGATAGATGAAACCGAAAGAAGAAGAAAAATTCAGTTGGCGTATAACACGGCGCATAATATAAAACCTGTTTCTATAATGAAGGTGATAAAAGAAGGCATAGAGGCTTATGATGAGGCCAGGGATATAGCCGGATGCGTGGTGGCGGAATCACTGGATGAGGAACTGAAAATAGAGGTTATATCTGAACTTGAGAAGGATATGCTCGAGGCTGCCAAAAACCTGCAGTTCGAAAAAGCGGCTAAGTTACGCGATGAGATAAAGGTTTTGAGATGCGGGAAGTAAGTTATAATTTAAATACCCGCCTGTTAGGCAGGAAGATATTCTGCTATAAAAGCACAGGTTCTACTAATGATATTGCCCGTCTTTTGGCGCGAAGGGGCATAGAAGAGGGCGGGGTGGTTTTTGCTGAAAACCAGACCTCTGCCAGAGGCCGCAGGCAAAGAAGGTGGGTCTGCCAGGAGGGCGGCCTCTATATGTCAGTTATTTTAAGGCCGCCGGAGAGCGCGAACAACCTGGCTGGATTTTATCTTTTGTCAAGTGTTGCTCTGGCCTTGGCAATTAGAAAGGTAAGCAGTCTTGACTGTTTTATCAAGTGGCCCAATGACATTATGATTAACGGCGGGAAGGCGGCCGGTATTTTAGCTGAAGCTGAGATAAGAGACGAAAAAACGGAGTTTCTTATTTTAGGCATAGGAGTCAATGTTAATTTATCCTCTGATAATTTACCTCCGGGAAGCGCCACCTTGCTTGATGAATCAGGTATCAGGTATTCGAGGGTTGAGCTGGCAAAAGAGATTTTAAGAGAGCTCGAAAAACAGTATTTTTTGTTTAAAGAAGAGGGTATAAAGCCGGTAATAGAAAAGTGGTATGAGTTATCCCGCTCAATAGGTTCACGGATAAGCATAAATACCGGCAAAGATTTAACAACGGGTATGGCCGTCGGCCTTGATGAAGAGAGCGGCGCCTTGCTTTTGAGAAAAGACAGCGGGTTGATAGAAAAGATTATGAGCGCTGAGGATATTTAGATTGATAGAGGCGGCGGGGGAATAAAATAACCAAGATACAAGAAACAATAACCAAATAATAACCAATGACCAAATTCAAATAACCAAACCAAGGCAGGAGCAAGTGTTTGATTATTGGTTATTGATTATTTAAATTCAGATATTTTTGACAATATGGTTGAAAAGTTCCGTCTTGAAAGATGTCACAAAATTCTTTTACAACAATTTTGCGACTCTCGGCGGAATTAATTCGCGCAGTAACTTATGTTCACTTTGTTCCATAAGATACGCGCTTATTAAGGGGAAGTAAAATGATTTTATTGATAGATATTGGTAATACAAGTATTGTTTTAGGCGCGGCTGAAAATAAGGGCATTATGAAGGTGGATAGGATTGATACAGAAGCCGGCAATAATGTTTTGTATTTAGAAAAAGCGATAAAAGGGTATTTTAAAAAAAATAAGATTAGTAAAAGGCAGATTGAGGCTGTTGCCTTTTGCAGTGTGGTGCCCTCATTAAACAGCTCCTTCAAGAGAGTGTTGAAGCGCCTCTTAGGTTGTACGGTTTTTGAATCAGGAAAAGACTTGAAATATAAAATTAAAAATAGGTATAAAACTCCAGGGCAGCTTGGCGCTGACAGGTTGGTTAATGCTATAGCCGCCCATCATCTCTACGGCGAAAAAAATATCGTCATCATAGATTTTGGCACGGCCATAACCTTTGACGCGGTTAATAAAAAAGGGGATTATCTGGGTGGAGTGATAGTGCCCGGCATAAAGAGTTCGCTCAAGGCTTTGTCTGTTGATGCCGAGTTGCTGCCTGAAATTAGCCTGATGAAAGCCAGAGGCTTGATAGGCCGTGATACGGTTACCAGTATGAGTAACGGCATCATATATGCGACGGCGGCGGCCTGCGAGGGGATAGTCGGCAGATATAAGAAGAAGCTCGGCAAGGGTTTTGTTGTGCTGGCTACAGGCGGCTACGCGGGGCTTATTAAGCAGTATACAGCTTGTATAGATAAGGTAGAGCCCAACCTGACACTGAGGGGATTGCTTATAAGTTATAACGAAAATGGGCGAAAAACAGGGTAATTGTAAGAATTGAGGAGATAATTAATTGTAAATTGCGCATACCGCCTGTAACTATCTGCTACTGTCTTATGTGTAACTTGATTTTTAGGAAGTATTCTAATATGATAGGGTACTAAATTAGCACTCTTATCGGTAGAGTGCTAAAAGGGAATTAATTCCTGCCTACGCCAAGGCTTCGGCAGGCAGGCGGGCTTATCATTTACACCAACTTCGTTGTTGTAAAAGATGCTTTTAATAAGGAATTTCCGTCTCGAAAGATGTCTCAAAATTCTTTGCAACAATTTTGCGACTCTCGGCGGAATTAATTCGGGCTTATCTTTTACACCAACTTCGTTGTTGTAAAAGATGCCCTCATTAAGGAGATTTTATATGAATGTTCAGGTGAAGGTGGTGGCTAATGCTGCTAAAAATATGGTGAAAAGTGAAGGGGATTATTTGAAGGTTTATGTTGGTGCTCAAAGAGAAAAAAGCAAGGCTAATAAAGAGGTTATTCGGGTTCTGGCTGAACATTTCAAGATTAGTAAAAGTGACATAGAAATAGTGAGCGGTGAAAAAACAAATAAAAAAACGGTTCATTTTAAAGTGCCGGTGAAAATATGAAGGGAGAAAAAGACGTAATCGTCTTTGACATTGAAACCCAGAATACATTTACGGATGTAGGCAATGGCGGCTGCGCCAAGCTGCTTTTGTCAGTGGCCGTAGCTTACTTTTACAAAGATGACAGTTATAAAGTTTATACGGAAGAAAACATTGGTGAATTTTTGCCTTTATTAAAGGCGGCAGAGCTGGTTATCGGTTTTAATATCAAAGGGTTTGACTATCCGGTACTTGAGAAGTACTTTAAGGAGCCGCTTGATGGGATTCGGACTTTAGATATTCTCTACAAGGTTCATGCTTCATTAGGCAGACGGATAAAATTAGATTACCTTGCTGAGGCCACCCTGGGTAGTAAAAAAAGCGCTGATGGGCTGATGGCGGTTAAATTTTGGCGGAGTGGCCGGATAGATGAACTCATTGACTACTGCAGGCAGGATGTTAAGCTGACGAAAGAACTTTATGAGTTTGGCTGTCAAAACAGCTATCTATTGTATAGAAAGTACGGCCACCTGGAAAAGATTCCGGTTGGCTGGTGTGAAAAGGAGGATTAATTCGTCCCGCCGTGGCGGGACTATTAAGGAGGTGGATGAAATGCCGTATGATAAGGAATTGGAT
>DAOVNW010000153.1 GCA_030630095.1 Candidatus Omnitrophota bacterium | reverse complement strand
GTTCTGTTATTTTTGATATATGTGCTTTTATCAGGGGTTTTTCGTCTAAATCAACCCTGATAAAGTAAATACCTGTATCCGACAAAGCCGGTTTGAATTTAACGTTAACTTCTTTGCCGGTATGTATCCCTATTCCGCTAAAGGCCATTTCCCGCTGAATGGTTTTTTGTTTTTGCATAAATCCTTTTTAAAAAATTAGACGGTTTCTTTAAGTTTCTGATTTTCCCTTTCCAACTCTTCAACTCTTTTCCTAAGACCTTTGACTTCTCTAAACATCTCCGGCAGTCTCTGGACGCAGGCGTTTACTCTCTTAGCCATACGGTGCGGTTTAGCCGGGTATCCCGAAACTTTCGAATTCGGCGGCACTGATTTGGTCACCCCCGCCTGGGCGGCTACTACAGAATTATCTCCAATCGTTATGTGGCCAACCATACCGGACTGCCCGGCCAAGATAACCTCTTTACCTATGACAGTGCTTCCTGAAATGCCCGTTTGAGCCACAACTATGGAATTTTCACCAATTATTACGTTGTGGGCAATCTGCACCAAATTATCAATCTTGGTTCCTCTGCCCACAACAGTTTTATCAAAACGCGCCCTGTCAATCGTCACATTGGCCCCAATTTCAACGTCATCTTCCAGAACCACCGTTCCTATTTGAGGAATCTTATGGTGGACTCCTTTAACAGTCGCGAATCCAAAGCCGTCACTGCCGATGACACTGCCTGAATGAATGATAACCCTGTCGCCTATGATTACCCGCTCTCTAATCGCGGCACCCGGATATATCAAAACATCCTTGCCCACTGTCGCATGCTGGCCGATATAGACACCGCTATAGATTATAGAGCCATCGCCTATTCTAGCGTTATCCTCAATAACCGCGTACGCCTGGACAGCTACGTTTCTGCCCAACTTAACGTTTTCTCCTATAATAGCAGCCGGATGAATGCCCTCGGGATGTTTTATTTCATTAGGCGCAAGCAAAGATACTAATTTGGCAAAAGCCAGAGACGGATTTTTGGTCTTGATTATTGACTTCGGCGCCGCTTCAATTTCTTCAGAGGTTAAAATGGCGGACGCGTTAGTCGTTTCCGCCAGGGATAAATATTTACTGTTAGCAATAAAGGTCAAATCACCTTTTTTGGCCTCTTTTATTCCCGAGATACCCGTAATCGCTATATTTTCATCTCCAATTACCGTACCGTCAACTAATTTCGCTATTTCTTTAAGTGTTGTTTTCATACCGACAACCTCTATAAATTAGTTATCTGCCTTTATACTGCTTGTTTAAGGTATTGAGAACCTTCTCTGTTAAATCATAACCACTATCACCATATAATATAAATCGTTGGTTAAAAATAAACGTATAACCATCCTTTTTAGCGATTTCCTTAATTACTTCATCAAATTCCTTTATAATTTCTTTAGCCGCGTCATCTTTTTCTTTTAACAGCTCCTTGCTCACTTTTTTATCAAATTCCTGCAGTTTTTTTATTTTCTCGGCAATATCCTTCTTTTTCTTTTCTTTTTCTTTCTCACTGGATATTTCAATCTGATCTTTTATTTTTTTTATTTGAGATACCAGTTTCTCGCGCTCTATCTGCTTCTTCTCCCCCTTCTTCCCCAGCTTTTCTTCGGCCTTAACCGTTTTCTTGTAATTATTAAAAACTCTAATAAAATCGACATAGCCGAATTTAACTTCCGCGAAACTAAAGCTATCAACTGCCAAAATTGAAACCAAAGAAAACAATGCCGCCAGCACCCATATTTTCAATAACTTATTCATCAAAAAACCTCCCGCGTTCTTTTTAAAATCCCCTGCTCATACTAAAGTGAAATCTGCCGTCTTTTTTATCTCCGGGGTCATCACTAAGCCTAAAGCCATAGTCCAGTTTAACCGGACCAATGGGAGTCTTTACTCTCACGCCTAATCCCGCGCCGGACTTAAAGCCGTCAGCAAAACCCCTAACTTCGCTCCAAACGTTGCCTACATCATAAAATACCGCTCCTTTGATATTTTTCATTACCGGAAAAGTGTATTCCATGTTGCCAATCAGCATAGAGTTGCCGCCTACCGGTTCTCCGCACTTTTTAGGACCTACGTGCCTCTCACGGTAACCTCTAATCGTATTAGCACCGCCGGCATAAAACCTTTCATAGATGGGAACCATATTAGTGCCATTGTATTTATCAGCCACGCCTCCCCTGAGCCTTACTTCAAAGGTAAACTTTTCAAAGTGAGTAAAGTACCAATTAAGATCGCCATAATATTTAATAAATTCTCTATCTCCTCCCAAAATTCCTCCTGTTGTTTCTACTGAATTCTCAATTGTTCCGCCGCTTTTAGGATTAAAAACGTTATCCCTGGTATCTCTGATTAGAGTCAGGGAAAAACTGCTCAGGGCATTCTTGCCCTCCTCTTCCCAAACATCCGGCACGTTCTCTCTGGTAACCCAATCAGGAATATCTCCAAGCTTTATCTCTTCAAGCTTGTACATACTATTTAATCTCAGGTTATCTCCGAACCGCCAACCTAAACGCAGGTCGCCTCCCAATCTGTTTTCCTCATAAAGATCTCTTGATCTATACCGATTGTAAAGGTCAAAACCGAAAGAAAGCGGCTTATTAAAAAACCAGGGCTCGGTAAAACTTAAGTCATAACGTTTCTTTTCACTTCCAAACTCACATCTTACAGTTACCTGCTGGCCATCCCCGGTAAGGGCGGGGAAGTTTTTATAATCAAAGTTGCGCTGCCTCAGCTCCACAAAACCGATAAACTTATCTATCGAACTATAGCCGGCGCCAAAACTAACCTCACCGGTTTTTGTTTCCTTTACATTAACAATTAAATTTTTCTTGTTCGGATCAGAACCCGGCTCTGTATCATAAGTGATCTCTTCAAAATAACCAAGATTATTTAGATTTCTCTTGCTTCTCCTTAACTTTTTTCCATCAAAGACGCCGCCGGGAGTTACCGCCAGTTCTCTTCTGATAACTATATCTTTGGTCTTATCGTTACCCCTTATTTCAATCCTCTCTATGTAAACCTGTTCTCTTTCCTCTATGATATAGGTAATATCCATCTGCTGACGCTCTTTATTAAAGATAACATCGGGTGCTGTTTTAGCGGATATATAGCCCTTCTCAAAATAGATTTCATTTATCCTGACTACATCTTTTTCCATACTGGCAGGAATGTAAGTTGAACCTTCGGACATAGTCAACACGTCTCTTATCTCCTCTTC
>DAOVNW010000072.1 GCA_030630095.1 Candidatus Omnitrophota bacterium | reverse complement strand
TATCCAGAAAAAGGCCGTATAAGTCGTCTCCATCCATATCTTTTCGGAACAGAGCCAGTGTATGGGGTCAATGGCCACAAGTAACGCCGCCAGCAGCCCTGTATATTTATTAAACAGGAAGGCTCCGGCGCAATAAGTCATAATAATAATTACCAGCCCTGAGGCCATCGAAACAAAAAAGGCTGAAAAATATGACGGCCCAAAAAGACGGTTGGACAATGATATTAAATATGGAAACAAAGGGGGATGCTTAAACAGCGGCTTATTGAGATAATCCGGCAGAGACTGGCCGTTTTTAGTACAGTATTCATAAGCGGTTTGAGTTGAATAGTTCGAGGGGTCACTGCCTAACTGAAGACCTAACTGTATATAAAGAGTCTCATCCAGAGTAAAGGAGTGCGGCCTCGCGAACCCGGCCCACCTGCTTAAGATTACAACTCCAAGAATAATCAGGAGAGCGAGGAATATGAAATATTTTTTCTTTAGTTTCATTTTAACATTTTTTTAAATTCATCTTCGCTTATTATCCTGATACCTTTCTCTTTTGCCTTCTTGAATTTTGAGCCGGGCAGTTCTCCGGCCACCAGATAATCAACCTTACCGCTGAAAGTCGCACTAACCTCCCCCCCGCGCGCCTCCACTTCTGCCCGCGCCTGGTTCCTTGGGAATGATATAAGCGTACCTGTGAAAAGAAAAGTCAGATTTTTAAGCTTCCCCCGGACAACTTCATTATGTATCTTAAGGCCGCTCTTTTTTAGCTCTTCTATTATCTTAAGGCTCTTTTCGCCGCCAAAAAAATCACTAACGCTTTCGGCCGCCTTGGGGCCAATCTCCTTTATCCCCTCTAGTTCATCCCTTTTTGCCTTCCTCAGTTCATCTACGTCTTTGAAGTTAGCCGCCAGCACCTCCGCTAAATGCCTGCCGACATGATGAATGCCCAGGCTGAAGATAAACCTTGATAATGTTCTGCTTTTACTTTTGGCAATACTGTCAATCAGCTTTTGGGCTGACTTCTCCTGCCAGCCTGGAAGTTCCAACAGGCCTTCTTTTTTAAGCTTGTAGATATCGGGAACTACCTTGATTAAACCCCTGTCAAAAAACAGCTCTATGGTCTTATTAGAGAGACCCTCGATATCCATCGCGTTTTTCGAGGCAAAGTGCTTAATAGACTCCTTCATCCGAGCCGGACACGAAATGCCGCCGCCGCAAAAGTAGTAAACGTCTTCATGTATTACGGGAGAATCGCAGGCAGGGCATCTTTCAGGCATATGGAACTTTTTCTCATTACCCGCTCTCGCTTCTTTATTGACGCTAACCACCTGAGGAATAACATCACCTGCTCTCTGAATCCTTACCTTATCCTTAATCCTGATATCCTTTCTCTCAATTTCATCCATATTATGAAGAGTAGCCCGGCTGACAGTAACCCCGCCAACTTCCACCGGCCTCAAAAGGGCAACGGGAGTCAGGGTACCCATTCTCCCCACCTGAACTACAATGTCCTCTATAACGGTCGTCTCTCTTCTGGGTTCAAATTTAAAAGCCGTTGCCCAGCGGGGAGTAGTACTGCGAACCCCCAGGACATCGTGATAAGCCATATTGTTTACCTTTATAACTATACCGTCTATCTCATAATCCAGCTTATCCCGTCCCTTCTCAAGGCCGCTATGATATTTAATAGCTTCTTCTATAGAGTCAGAGTGCCTGATTTCCGCGTTAATCATAAAACCGCAGTCCTTTAAAAGCTTCAGGGATTCCTCCTGCGTCTTTATCTTTCTGCCGGGACTTTCAATAACTTCGTATATGAAAGCTGTAAGCCTGCGCCCGGCGGCAATCTTAGGGTCAAGCTGCCTTAATGAGCCGGCGGCGGCGTTTCTGGGATTGGCAAAGGCCTGTTTATTTTCTTTAGTATGCTTTTTATTGAGTTCCTGAAAGTCTTTAAGCAGCATCACTGCCTCACCCCTGACAATAAAATGATCAAGGCGGTTATCACGCAGTTTGAGGGGAATACTCCTTATCGTTCTAAGATTCTCGGTTATATCCTCTCCGGTTGTTCCATCGCCTCTGGTAGCCCCCTGAACGAAAACACCCTTTTCATAATGAAGCTCAATGGACAAACCATCCAGCTTAGGCTCACAAACGTAATCAAGTTTATTAACACCGAGCACCTCCCTGCATCTCCTGTCAAAGTCCAAAGCGTCTTTTTTTGTGTGAACCGCCTGCAGGCTGAGCATCCTGCCGGCATGCTTCACCTTGCTAAAACCCTCGCGCGGAACGGCGCCCACTCTCATAGTAGGCGATGAGGCGTCTTTCAACTCAGGGTACTTCTCTTCCAGAGACTTCAACTCTCTAAAAAGTTCATCATACCTGCTATCAGATATCTCGGGCCGGTCCTTAATATAGTAGAGACGGCTGTGACGTTCTATCTGCCTCCTCAGCTCCTCAATTTTCTTTTTAACGCTCTCGCTGGCCAAGCTTCCCTCCTTGAATTAGCTTCTTTTAATGCTTTTTAAAAATTCACCGCACTCTAAAGTATTTAAAACATCTCTTTTTTCCAGCCAGCCGCGGCGGGCCGTAGTTACTCCATACTTCATATAGTCAAGGCCGTCAATAGAGTGGGCATCAGTCGAGATTACCACCTTTACACCAAACTCCTTTGCCTGCCGGCAGTGGATGTCATTTAAGTCCAGTTTATCATAATGGGCGTTGAGTTCCATAGCCACATTTCTACTTGCGGCTTCTTCAAATATCACTTCAAAGTCAATGTCCGAGGGTTTTCTTTCTCCTATCAGCCTGCCTGTCGGATGCGCCAGAATATTTACATATTTATTTTCCATTGCCTTTAACAGCCGCAAGGTCATCTTCTCCCTGTCTAAATCAAACCTGAAATGGACAGCCGCGATAACCACGTCCATCTCCTTTAAGATACTGTCATCCAGGTCAAGAACGCCATCCTTTCCAATATCAACCTCAACGCCCCTTAATATCCTGATGCCGTCTATTTTCTTATCGGCCTCTTCAATCCTTTTTATGTGCCTGAACAACTCCTTCTCATTGAGGCCGTGGGCTATTTTAACGGCCTTTGAATGCTCGGTGACAGCAATGTACTTCAGCCCTCTTTCGCGCGCCGAAATTGCCATTTGAGTTATGGTGTGCCGGCCGTCACTGGCCTTGGTATGCAAATGCAGATCTCCCTTTATGTCCTTTAACTCTATCAACTCCGGCAGCTTATTTGAAAACGACGCCTCTATTTCACCGCTATTTTCCCTTATTTCAGGCGGTATATAGCGAAGGCCTATACTGCGATAAATATCCTCCTCCTCTTTTCCGGCAATAGATTTAGTTCCCTTAAATACCCCGTACTCATTTATTTTCAGGCCTTTAAACTTGGCGATCTTGCGAATATGGACATTGTGGGCCTTTGAGCCGGTAAAGTAAACCAGAGCAGAGCCAAAAGAGTCATCCCGCACCACTCTCAAATCTATCTGAACTCCTGATTTGGTAAAGATGCTCGACTTGCTTGGCCCGCTGGCAATAATCGTTTCAGCTTCCGGATAAGAGATAAATCTCTCAGTAACCTCATCCGGCTTATCAGTTGAAACCAGAATATCAATATCGCCTATCGTCTCTTTTCCTCTTCTTAAACTGCCCCCAGCCTCCATCCTGTCTATCTTAACCTTGCCTTCCTTAAGATAGCGGATAATAGCCTGAGCGCATAGCTCCGCCGGCCCTAACTTCATCCTTTTATCAAAGTGCCTGAACTCTTCAACCGCGACCAACATCTTCTCTTCCGTCTTTTCGCCAAATCCTTCCAGGTCCCTTACCTTATGCCTCAGGCAGGCCTCCTCTAAATCATCAAGGTTGTTAACCTTTAATTTATCGTGCAGTGCCCTTAAGTGCTTGGGGCCGATGCCCGATACCCGCATAAGCTCAAGGAGCTGGGGAGAAATTTTCTTTAACAGCTCCTGATGTTTTTTAACCCTTCCCGTTTCAAGCAGTTCCACAATCTTTTTGGCAATGTGCTCACCCACACCGGGTATTGCCCTCAGGTTCTTTTCATCGCCCATATAGACATCTTTTAAGTCTTTAGCAAGTTCCATGATATTTAAAGCCGCGCGCCTATAAGCCCTTATTTTATATGAATCACCTCCGGATATTTCGAGCATATCGGCTATTTCATCAAAGACTCGCGCTATTTCGGTATTTTCCATAATTTAGAGAATAACTTCTCCCACCTTAATCTTTTTGACACCTCTCGCGGCCATCTCTTCTATCGCCTTTTCTCCGTCACCTTTATTTATATCAACCGCCTCAATACAGTCAAGAAGCAAATAAACCTCAAGGCCATCCTTTACGGCATCAAGAGCTGAAAACTTAACACAATAGTCAGTTGCCATGCCGCAAATAAAAAGTTCCTTAACTCTCAACCTTTTAATAACCTCTGATAAAGACAGGCCTTTGTCATCCCGCCCCTCAAAGGCCGAATAGCTGTCCTCATCTATCCGGGTGCCTTTTGAAATAACGATGATATTATCCGGCACTTTCAGCAGGGGATGAAATTCGGCTCCTTTACTGTTGCGGACGCAGTGTACCGGCCAGCCGCCGCCAAACTCTTTAAAATGCCTTGAGTCTGCCGGATGCCAATCGCGCGAAGCGATAATAGGGAGGTTTGCTTTTTTGAACTTATCTATAGAGGTATTTATATTACTGATAATTCTATCGCAATCTTTAACCGGCAGTTTACCGCCCGGACAAAAATCATTCTGCACATCAACTATCAAAAGCGCTTTTTTTGACATCTTTAATCTCTCACTTCTATGCTACCCGTGAAGAGCCTGTCCGAAGACGCCCGTTGAGGCCTCGCAAACTATCTCAGAAAAAGTCGGGTGGGCATAAACAGCCTTGCCGACTTCATCAACCGGAATATTATTAGACATACAAAGGGCAAATTGATGTATTAATTCTGAAGCCTCATGGCCCAATATAGAAACCCCGATAAACCTCCGGGTTTTGACGTCGGCAATTATCTTTACAAAGCCCTCCGGATAACTACTTAACACAGCCCGTCCGTTCGACCTGAAGAAATGCTTGCTAACTTTATAATCATACCCCTCGTCCGCGGCCCGCGCCTCTGTTAATCCCACTCTGGCCGTCTCAACGTTGGAGTAAACTACAGCCGGAATTTCACAACTGTTAATTTTTGCTGAAGGCTTGCCCAATATACTCAAAGCCGCGATCTCCGACTCTTTATAGGCGGCGTGGGCAAACATCGGGTAAGGAGTGATATCTCCCACCGCGTATATATGAGAGGCTGTAGTTTTCATATTTTCATCCACCTTCACCCCTCCGCCTTCAATCTCAATGCCCGCTTTCTTAAGCTCCCCGATGTTTATGGCGGGTTGCCGGCCGGCCGCTACCAGCACCAGATCCATTCCCACCTCTTCTTCTTTATCCGCGCCCGCGATCTTTACCCTAACCAGATTTTCTTCCTTTTGTTTTATTTCAAGGCGTGACTTAGTATAAATCTTAATGCCGTCTTTTTTAAGCAGTTG
>DAOVNW010000018.1 GCA_030630095.1 Candidatus Omnitrophota bacterium | reverse complement strand
ATCTTACCAACGAGCAATTTAAGGAATTAAAAGATAAAGGCCAAATAGGTTATTTCTCTTGGGTTAAAGGCGGGAGGATAGCCTTAGCCAAGATTGAAGCTGGAACTTATGATTTGCCGGTGAGGGTATTTGTTCTTCCGCAGGACAGCAAGAATATTAATAATATTCAGGAGGCCTTAAAGGCAGGTGCCAATGAAGTAACCAACGGAATTAATTTTGCCCGCCAGGTTGCTAATCAGGCTAGGTTTGATGTAGAAACTCTTCAGAAAACCCAGGATGTCTTTGAAGCTTTAGCCAAGGATAACGGCTCAGAATATATTTATGTAGATTTATCCTGGAATTCCAAAGGCGAATTATATACCGAAGAGACAATCCTAGGGATGGCCGAGGAAGGCAGGGTAACTATTAAAATAATTGATGATAAAGGCCAAGAGAAGCAAATTAGCGCCGAAGAATTTGAAAAGATGAAAGGACGGTCTTTTGAGAAGGCTGCCTTTAAGACTTATCAAACAGGCAGTTATAAATTTGTTAAGGACAGCGATGAAATTTATACCTTGAAACAAATGAATAGCCGTAAGAGAGTCGCCGTGTTTGACTGGGAGAGCGGATTAAGATTAAGTGAGTCGCAGTTAATTGACCGTTCCATGGGGAGCTACCGCATTGTTCTCTTCCACGAAGAAGAAGCAGGAAGAGCGCAGAATATAGAAGTTGCTTTAAAAGAGAGCTGTGAAGTAATCAGCGGCGAAAATGTGGCTAAGATAATGTTAAAGAAAGCTGAAGAAGATTTAGCGATAGCCAAGCGTAATTTAGAGCTCCACAAGAAATTAGCCCATACTATCTTAGTAGATAATAAAGGTAATTTATTGAAAGTTTATCCGCAGGATCCGCAAATAGAGGCAAAGGAGTTCAAGGTAAACCTTACCTGGGCTTTGAAAGAGATAGAAAAAATGTTAAACGGCGCCGCCACGGATGAGGCTAAGAAACTGGTATACTTACAAACCTTCTACAAAAAAGAGATTGAGGGGCTGGATAAGGAAGGAGCCTTTATCGAGAAGGCGCTGAAAGAGGGCGGTAAATTAATCAAGTCTGAAAGCATAGAAATTAGGGATGCCCAGAATAATATTGTTGTTTCCCAGGGCAAATTTAAGGCGTTAGAGGTAGACAGCAAGGGCAATATAGTAAAAGTCTATTATGATGCTAAGGATTTATTGAATAATGATAAAGTGTTATTAAGGCTTTATGACGAGAATTACGGTGTTTACAATATCTATGATAATGATTTGCCGGGAAATGTAAATATTAGCCGGGTAGAGAATGCTCTTACCGGAAACGAAATCAAATATTCATCCGAGTTATTATTGGAGGCAGTTAAGACTTCGGAGGAAGATATAAAACTGATATACCGCAGGATAGATATTAATACAGTCGCTAGTGCCGGCACTACTCTATTAACCGGGATGATTACCTGGCCGATATTTGTTTATAATGCCGCTAGATATATATATATATTAAATGACTTTGGCGCTTTTGTAAGGTTTAATGTGCCGGTTATCGGCAATAATATCTGGGGGGTTCTTGCTAATCCTTTTGTGCCTAGTAACCTTACCTTGATTAAAATGGATAAAGCCGAACTTCCCAGAAGGGTTAAGGTTGAAAAAGACATTAATCCTATTGATAAATTAATAGAGAATATCTGGTCCAGCGCCGTTTACGGCAAGGTTGGGGTGGCGGTTAAAGTCAATCAGCCCGGTCATAAATATGACGGCAAAATGGTAATTTGGGGCAAGAAGGCAGCGATAATTCATCAGCTTCGCTTACTCCAGGTTTATCTGGCAGCCAAAGATAGCGGCTTAGGTATGCAGGATGGAGTAGTATTTGTAGTCTGCAGGCAGAATCAGGATTTCTGGACTGAGATTTATTTGGGAGAAGAAGCAATTCGCAACTGGAAGATTAAAGCTATAGCCCAGAAAAAGGCTATCTCTGAGGAAGCTCGGTTTACCATTGAAGAGGATAAAGTAGAAAAGGAAGTTACCATTATCTACGGAACTAAAGGCGCTGTAAAGCAACTGGGATATATGCAGGAAGAGTTAGGATACGCTAAAAAGATGACCCCTATTCATAAAGAGGGCGGGGTGCTCAGAGTACCTTTTGTATTAAGAGAGGGTAGTGTAGTTTTAGACGGTAACCGCAAAGTTGTAATAGAAGTCGGCCGGAAAGCTGCTAACAAGACAAAGGCTGAGATAGCTGGCATACTTTCTGGCCAGCAACCTAGCAAATATATACATAAATGGGACGCCCAGAAGAGGATTTATTATATCGTGGATAAGAGCAATAACGTCGGAGAAAAAATAGTTATTAAAGACGGTTTTAGCGGCGCCGAAGATAATTTAAAGAAGGCAGAAAGAACTTTAGCTTCTAAAGAGGCCCACGCGGTATTGATTGATGTTGATAAACCCGGCGAGGTAATCAATATCAGTAAAAAGGCGGATATGCCGCAAGTGCAAGTAAGGTATTTAGTCCCTAATGTCCGGGCGCCGAATGGCTTCAGGCTGAATGAAAAACCGGCCTTTGTACAAGGAGAAATAAAAGTAGATGCCGTAGTGGTGGTTAAAGGAAAAGAGAAAAAAGCTTATCTAGCGGAGTATAATCCTTTATATGCCCCAATTGCCGAAAAGCCCACAATCTTCTTCCATCCTTACAACAAAAATGCAGAATACAAAGAAGCCGTTGTAGATTTACCGTCGCTTCTACAGGGAAGGCTGGTTTACAGTGATGTCCATAAAATAATGCCGATAAAAACATTGCAGAGAATGCTTCCTAAGGCTGAATATAAGAAGATTGTCGGTACGAGAACCGTCTATAACGAGGCATTGGGAGAAAAAGTTGAAGTAGCGCTTACCGATAAGGCCTTAGTCGCTGTGGATAAAAACTATAAGATTACTCATATTATTTCCTATACTTCCGAAGTCCAAGCCTTGTTTGACTGGGCTTTGGCTAAGTGGGGATATCAAATTATACCTGGTTACGGCGCAAAAATTTATTTTACCGAAGATTCTTTACCTCTAGGTAAAAATTTCCAAAAAATGGATGATTGCCGGGTGATTGACAAGCGTACCGGCGGCTTAGTGGTTTACGGCAAGTTGGCCAAAAAAGTCATATTTGTCGTAGACTACCGCTTAGGTGATTTAGAAATTAAAGAAGGTATTCAAAACGGCAAGACCTTATGGCGAGCTTATCCTGATGTTAAGGAAGTGATTATAGGTAATAAGGTTTATGAATATAAAGGTTATACCAAAGAAGGCACTGTCATAAAAGGTAAGATATTAGGAACGATACAAAAAGTAAAAGAAGTATCTTTAAATAATAAAAAAGTAAAAATTTGGGAGAGAAAAGATGTTAATGGGCGCATAAAGAGAACTTATGGCGTAGATAAGAAGACAGGAAGGGAAATGGTTGGTTTCTATTTCAAACCTCAGACTGTAAAAGGAAAAGAGGTTGAGGGTATAGCTGTTGTTGATTTAGGCGAAAAAGTAGAAAATAAATTAAGCCGTGAGATAAGGGATGAAAGAGGTTATGCCGGAAAAGACAAATTAACTCGTATTTATTACTATACTTCAGGTTACGAGATCTTGGATGATGTAATAGGATACGGAGTTGAAACAAATGATGAGATTAAGGATGGTCTACAAGAGAAAGCTTATCCTTGGAGAGTTATTGAAGAGATTAAACTTGACGGAGAATTTGTAGTTGCTAGGGCAGTTGACGTAGATGGACTTGAGCGGGCTACGATAACAATGTTGCCGGAAGGCGATTATTTGATTGAAATTATCAGCCGCAAAGAAAGGGTTGGTGACCTTCAGCCTGAAAGACTAATATATAGAGCGGTTATAAAAAATGGTGTTTATAGTTTTAATCCGGCAACTGATTTATATATACAGTCCTTTTATAATCAGGAATTTGTTATTAACGTACAAAACGGTAATATTACCGAAGTAGAAGAGGTGTTAAACAGCTTACAATGGCTTAGAAAATCTTCTTTAAGAGCTATGGCAAAAGGTAAACTCTTGGAGGGTTTAGAAAAGATAGCAGATAGTTTGGATATAAAAGGAAATATGCGCTTGATTATGGAAGAGATTAGGATAGCCGGTGGTGGAGTGAAGTTTAATTTCCGGGTGAGAGAAGATCCTTTGGCAAGAATTGTAATATATATATCTAGTGATAAACAGGGAGAAGTTACTATCAATACCCGCTGGCAGGGAGAGAATATATTAGAGGGGTATATATTTTCTTCCACTGGAATGATCTTTAAACAGGAAAGTAAAGGTTTGTTGACCACCCCTGCTGATGCCTTAAATGAGTTTAAGATAAATAATTCGTTGAGGAAGCAGTTATTAACTAAAGGCCTTAGAACTAAAGGTGATTTACGCTTAGCAACCATTGTGCAATATTTGCTTCCTAAAGGCAGAGAAGAGATAAAAATACCGGTTCTTACCAGATATTTGATGGCTGATGATCCTCTAAAGCGGGACTATGCCCGTTTTGACCGGGGAGCATTGAGGTTTATAAAATTTGTAAAGGGTGAATCAGAGATTCCTTTTGGCATCTCGCACGGTGAAGTGGTTATATCTCCGGAACTTCAAAGAATTTTACGCGAAACAGTATATTCGGCAACACTTAATGGTGAATATATCTATAAAGTTACTTACGAATACAGAGACGGCAGGGAGCATAAGAATGAGCCTGTGTTTATCGGATATAACTACAAAACCGGTATTGTCTGGGAGCATTATGTTAACGAAGAGTGGAAACTTTATACTTTAAATGGCATATCATTATATATTATCAAGATACCAGGTATATCCGTAAATAACAAGTTGGCATATTCTGATATTATTAAAGGTACTTCAGAGAAACTTTACAGTATATTTGAAGTTAAAGGGTTGAACGTTAAGGGCAAAGCCTGCCTGCTTATTTCCGAAAACGTCCTGTCGTCAACCAAGATGGCTGATGAAGTGGAAGTTTTGGTGAGGAATAACTATCTTTTTGCTAAGAGAGAGGATAAATATATGCGCACTGATGTTTATCACTATACTTTAACAGATAAAATATTAAATGCTGCTCCCGGACAGCTTTATGGTAGGTTAAGCGGCGGAAGGTTTATTAAAGATGGTGAAAATGTAGGCGCGTTATTCGATTTGTTAAGGGCCAAAGGAATAAAAGTCGATTTAAATATTGACCAGTATCTTATTGATAAGGGTTTGTTGGTAATTGAAGGCAGTGAGAAGAAATATGTTCTATTTGTAGATTCGCTTAAGAAATTCCTGCAATTACCCAGTTTTACCAAAATTAAAAAGGGATTCGGCATAAAAGATTTCGCCATTAATTTTTCTGAAGCAGCTTTATTTAATATATGGGGATTGATGGCAGTGCTGTTTGCCGCGTTTTTGACGTTTCCTTTTATTGCCGGATTAAGGAAATTGGCAGCCATCTTTAGAAAGTATAATTTGAATAACGCTGACCTTAAGCAATTAATAAAGGTTCTTAAGAATAATAAGGCAAGCGGCAGCTTGAATTCCCTGCCGCATAAAATAATAGTTTTGCGCCAGCTGTCCGGCCCTTTTGTATTGCTTTCGTATTTATCCAAAGAGCAAAAAATTCAGTCTATCAAGTCTTATTTTAGTCTTTCCGGGTTTGAGGACAGCGAAGTAGAACAAATAGTCAGTTTGTTTAGCAATAAAAAAATTAATTTTAATGAACAGAATATAAACCCCCGGAACCTTCCCAAAGCGCCTAGTTTAGATGTAGGGGGCAAAGATGTTATTGGGCATATAAAAGAACATGCCGAAAAAGGATATCCTCAGGCAATAGTGTTGGCAGCGTTAGTCGCGGAAGGCTTAGTTGAAGTTAAAGAGATCGAAGACAGCTTTAAAAAGCTTAATCCAAGATATAACGGCAGTGTTCTCTGGGAGAAGTTGAAAAACCGGATGGTGGCCTTATCCGAGAGAAAAGTCCTTGAGAAGATTACCGAAAGCGAAGATTTTATTTCTGATTTGAATAAGCTGCTGCCCAGTCCGGAAGCGAGATTATTAAAATATTTGGTTACTAAAGCTTATTTTGGTAAAGACACCAACCAGAAGATTAAAGCCCTTGCCGGAGAATATATTGAAAAGTCAAAAATAACTTCGTTTAAAGACTTTGTTGTTAATAAGATATTGAAGGATGCCATTGTCCGGCCGGTGTTTGATGCAGTTTATGCAAGGACATACGGAACAGATGCTAAGCATAGCGTAAACCAGGAGGATTTAGAGAAAGTATTTACTATGGTTATGAGCGAGGTCCACCGTTCGTATATGATGTATCCCGAACGCCTTCCCAAATATAATAATTTAGAGAATGCAGCAGGTAAAGAATATAACCCTTATCCTGTAGGCCGGGCGCTTGAACCCACGACTTTAGTTGAATTTATATTGTTTAAGTTTCTGCAGATGAATCCTTCCCAGACCAAGGGATATTCTATAGGCGCGCTTGCCGATATCTTTCCGTTTACGGTTTTCGCGGCAAGAGACGCTTTGAGGATATTTAAGAATAACCTTGATGAAAATAAGATTATTGCTTCTCAGAAAGTAATGCGCCGTATAAAGAATCACGCTGATTTTAATATAATGCTGTTTCAGATAAACTTCCAATTTATACATAACGGCAAAGTAAATGGCATTTTAAAGCTTATCGCCGAAACACCTTTTGATAAGCCTCAGCCGGATATCAGGCTGATTGATATATTCTCCGACCTTGATTTCTATGATTTTTACGCTTCGTTAAATATAGCGAACGAAAACGGTCAGGCTGGATTTGATATATTTAGGGAACTGGTGATTCAGTTGATTGAGAATGAAACTTCTAATAAATTGAATCAACCGCAGACAGAAGAAGATTTCGATGGTATCTACGGGCAAGCAGTGAAAATAATTAATACTTATTTTGACGAATATAAAAAACTGCACAGCGGGGATACATTTGAAGAGTTAATTGTTTTGGCTAAAAAGTTTAACAGATTCATCAGCCCGTTTAAACAAAAAACACTTGAATTTGCCGAAAAGCGTTCAGCTTACGCGGCAAAAGTTGATAGGATGACTAAGAACTGGCGCGGGTTAGCCCACTTATACATAACCCGCATACTCGGGCCTGTCTTGAGATTAGGAGACTATTGGGGAATAAATACTGGTTTTAGGAAAACATTTTTTGTTATATTTACAATCGCAGGCATAACTAGCGGTGTATTGGTAGCCGGATTTACCCCTTATTTTGCTTTAGGAACAATGATTATTATGGCATCTGTGGGGCTGCCGGTTCTTTTAATAGGTAAGACCAGGAAAAAGTCTGAGAAATTATTCTGGTCGAGTATACATATTGCCGCAACAGTTTACCTTGGCGGCGCTTTAGCCCATCATGTATTCTGGAAGTGGGCTTTAATAGATTTTACCGGAATAGGTTTCTGGATTACCGCGATTCTTGTTTTATTAACTATTGTGCCTACTTATATTTCTATATACCATGTTGCAAATACAGTACATAGTTATATCACTCTTAATATTTCAACCTGGAGTAAAACCGCCCGTTCTATGACAGGGGTAAGGTCACTATTTAAGTTAAAGATTTTCTGGGGCAATAAGTTTGAGAAATGGTTTAACGAATTTATTGAGGTTGAAGAGAATCACATGATATTGACCCCTAACGGAAAGACAGTAAGTGAGTATTTTAAGGATTTGGTTATTCATTTACGCCGGCTTAACCTTCTGAGTGACAAAGAGGTTAGATTATGGATTGCCGCCATAGAAGGGCGTGAAGGCGGAAAATTCATTAAGCCCAAATCAAGAAAAGGTTTTGAAGTATTATATAATCAATTCTTTACTTTGAGCCAGAAAAAACCGGCTACAGATGTATTTGCCTATTTACAGCCGGTATCTACCCACGTTCAGACTGCCGGTGAATTATTTACCCATACCTGGGAGAATTCCGCCCAGAAAGGAACCTTTAATGACCATCCGTCATGGATAAAGTGCATGGAGGGAATCAAAGGCAAGTTAGCTAATAATAACAATAAGAATAAAGCCATTGACGCCATAAGAGAAAGAATGAAAGATCCTTCTGAGCTGGGCGGTTTATTGGAGAAATACGTAGTGTTTAGTGAAGAAGAGAAGAATTTAATTAAAAATGAGATTGCCGCTTTCCTTAAGGATTTCGATTGGCAAAAGGCAAGGACTTCTGTTCTTGGCTATATGGCGCGTACTCACCGGGTGGAATGGAATAATGCTTTAGAAGCGATAAGAAATCTGGGTGAAAATTATGTAAAAGCCGCCCGGACGTTAGGAGATGTCAATGAATTTACCGATTTTAATGATTTATTGATAAACGAATTAGATTATCTTACCAATGAACAGAGAGCAGATATTGTCGCATTGCTGGAAGGGTTCTTGAACGAATTGCGCCCGGCGAACTACTCGGTTGTAGAATCGGAAGGTTTAGACTTTATAGAGTATCATTTATATATAGCCCATCAACTCGGTGATTATGATTATTTCGATGCCGTAAGAAACGCGGCCGGAGGTTATATTTCTTTGGAGGTAGCTTACCGTACTTTAAAAGATAGTAATCCAATTGAAAAGTCTTGGCAGGATATTTTTATTAAGAAGTATCAGGATTATCAGAAATTAGTCGATATCAAACTACACCAGACATTCCAGGAAGCTTTATTATGGGGTCCGTACGCAGATAGAACCGATAAGGGTTTTAGAATGAAGATGCTGGATTCAATCTTAAATAGTGACAACAATAACACATTGGTTCAAGAATTAAGAGACGCATTCCGGGTAAAAGGAATTCTTGATACTGAAGGTGATAAGTATTATGTTGAAGCAAAAACTTTTCCTGAAATTGCCGAAGTCATTCTTGAATTTAAGAAAAAATATTTAGACCAAACCGTAGCTCAGGCTGATGATTTACCGGGTTGGGCCAATATTCTTCAAATAGCTAAAGTTATTGAAAAAACCGACACTAGCAATGTTTATTTACCGTTTTATGATAGAGATATGGATAATGTAATTCCTATGAACAAAAACGGCGGTATCGGAACAAACCTCTGGATAACTAACGGCCGTTCAGTAAACTATGATGCCCATTCCCGCACTTATCACGGCCAGAATATGTGGCGGTTATCTTGGGCTACATTAGTCGGGCGTAATCCGGAAATCGTGATTGTAAACCCGATGATGAAAGTGTGGACTACCAGTAACTGGGCGTTTCCGGTAACAAAGCTTTACGGAGTAGCTCAGGAAACCTGGACTTCTGAAGTCCAGAGAGGAAGAAGAGGAGCGCTTACTTTCTACGGAAAAGGGCTAATGACTCCCGCCGCCGGTGACACTACTCTCTCTCCGCCCGGCGAAGATTCAGCGGCGTTTCTTATGATGCAGCGCCTTTATCCTTACGTTGTCTCAACCCAGATTGATTGGCTTATTTTTGAATGGGGCCGGCCGTCGCTTCACGCCGAGTCTTTGGTGGGTACTGAAATGCGATACGCCATGAACGTAACAAGGTTTAAGATGGATAGGGGCCAGTTTGAAGTGTTTGTCAATAAAGATATAGGTTATGATATAAAATTAACCCATGATGTTTTATGGATGCATTATTTTGCCACCATATTCGGCCTTGCCTTGTTGTTGAGCATACAGTTTTTAGCGCCGTTTAGCGCGTTTGCTTTCTTAAAACCGTTATTGCTGTTTGTGGTCATAAGTTCTATGCTGATGCAGGCGATTAATTACAATAACTTCTTGCGCCGCTGGCGCCAGAGCGGAAGTTTCTGGACGGGGATATTATTGGCGGCGTTTGATACCATAACCGGGTTTCCGTTTTATGTCAATCTTTTACCCGGCTTCATAAAGGGCGTATGGCTGGCTTCCAATGAGCAGTTCAGGTTTATCCGTTCCGAGAAAGACGCTTTCTACAGTAAATGGAATAAGATTACCAAATACCGGGAGACAATGAGTTTCGGCTTGACAGCAAGTCGGTCGGATAAGGTTGGTAAAGCAATACAGGCAATAGGTTTATTTATTGTTTTATCTAGTGTGCCGGTATTTCTTGTATTTTCAAATACAGTCGGGGCGTTGTTTGTTTTATTAGGTTTAATGATCGTATTTACAGGCGCGGCCGCTAATTATAGCTTTAAACAATCAATGCCATTTAACGGAATAATTGGAATCGTCGGTATCCTGGGGTGGCTTACTACACTTTTTGTAACTACAAGCGTCGGCCCGCTGATTATGGTTCCTTATCTGCTTGCTTCCTTTGCTTTTT
>DAOVNW010000034.1 GCA_030630095.1 Candidatus Omnitrophota bacterium | reverse complement strand
GTAGATGGTGTCTTGCGAAAGATTACGCGGGTAGCTACCGCTCATGATTTAAGACAGATAAAAGAGAATGAAAAGAAGGCTTCCAGCGCCCTGAAGACAGCCTCAAGAAAGATAGAAGAGCATAAATTGGGGATGAAGCTTATAGAGGTTGAATACTCGTTTGACAGATCGAAGATAGTTTTTTACTTTACAGCTGAAGGCAGGGTAGACTTTAGGCGGTTGGTTAAAGATTTAGCCGGCGTTTTTAAGGCAAGGATTGAGTTGAAGCAGATCGGAGTGAGAGATGAAGCCAAGTTTCTGGGGGGGATAGGCCCCTGTGGGAGGCCGCTATGCTGTGCCAGATTTCTAAAGAATTTTGAGCCGGTAACTATTAGAATGGCCAAAGATCAGAAGCTTCCTCTTGCCTCTTCCAAGATTTCCGGCTTGTGTGGCAGACTAATGTGTTGTTTAAGTTTTGAATATCAGACCTACAAGGAGCTTTTAAGAGGACTGCCGAAGGCGGGGCAGATTATAAAGACACAGGCAGGTAAATGCAAGGTTGTTGATGTAGACGTGCTTAACAGATCGGTTTCTGTTGAGACTGAAGATAAGAGGACATTGAAGGTGGAGTTTAATGAAGAAGGAAAGCAAGTCCAGACGAAATAAATTTTACATAACGACGGCCATAGATTACGCGAACGCGTCTCCTCATATGGGCCATGCCTATGAAAAAATATGCGCGGACGTTATAGCCCGCTGGCACAGGTTTAAAGGAGAAGATGTTTTTTTTCTGACAGGGACAGATGAAAACGCCCAAAAGAATGTCCAGGCGGCCATGGAGGCCGGCGTAGAAGTTGAAAAGTTCGTAGACGATAATTCCCGGAAGTTTATTAATCTATGCGATGTCTTAAATTTATCCCACGATGACTTTATAAGAACAACCGAGAGCCGGCATAAAGAGGCGTCCCAGGCAATATTCGCGAAACTGTACGAAAAAGGAGATATATATAAGGGCTTTTATGAAGGGTATTACTGTGAGGGCTGTGAGGCTTTTATTACGGAAAAAGAGCTTATTAAGGGTGAATGTCCGGAGCATAATCTCAAGCCGAAGCTTATAAAGGAGGAGAGCTATTTCTTTAAGCTTACTAAGTATCAGAAAGATATTTTAAGGCTCTTGGAGGAGGGTTTGGTTGAACCTGAAACGAGAAAGAACGAAATTGTTAACAGAGTTAGAGACGGCTTAAACGATTTAAGCGTAAGCAGAAAAAATTTAGACTGGGGCATAGCTGTTCCTTTTGACAGTGAGCATAAAATTTACGTCTGGGTGGATGCCTTGATAAATTATATTTCTGCTTTGAACTGGCCCGACGGCGAGAAGTTCAAGAAGTACTGGCCGGCAGACCTTCATCTAATCGGAAAAGGGATTAACTGGTTTCACTCTGTAATCTGGCCGGCTATATTAATGTCAGCCGGCATAGAGCTTCCTAAAAAGATATTTGTCCATGGCTATTTGACCATTGAGGGCCGGAAGATTAGTAAATCTTTAGGTAATGCGGTAGATCCTACTCCCTTTATTGAGGAATATGGAGCCGACCCTATAAGGTATTTTTTAATGAGAGATGTTTCTTTTGGGCAGGACGGAGATTTTTCCCGTGAGGCCTTTATACAGAGATATAACAGTGACCTGGCCAATGACCTGGGAAATCTTTTAAACAGGACCCTGACAATGATAGAGAAGTATTTTAAAGGCCTTATACCGCCTGCCGGTGAGGAGTTAGGCGCGGACGAGGATTTATTGAACTTCGCCAAGGGGCTGCACAAAAAACTGGATACTTGTATGGCCGGCCTTGATATCAATAGAAGCCTGGAACTAATCTGGGAGCTGATTAATAAGGCCAACAAATACATAGAGGACTCTAAACCCTGGGAGCTATTTAAGGGTGATAAGCGAAGATTGGAGGCTGTTATCTACAACCTGGCGGAGGTTCTGAGGCTGGTTTTGTTGTCCATCCGCTCTTTTATTCCCAAAACCGCGGAAAATATGCTTAAACAGTTAGATCCATCCAGCGCTATAGGGCAGGCAGATTTTGATGATTTGGCCGCCTGGGGCAAGCTTAAAGCCGGGACGAAAATCTCAAAAGGCAGCCCCTTGTTTCCCAGAATACAAAAGGAAGAATGAAGATAAAAAAGCTAACTCCCGGGTTTTTTAGAGAAAACGTTATTTATCTCCTGCTTTTACTGTTTATAAGCCTCTTTTACCTGATGCCGGGCTCTTTTGACTCATTTACAGAAACAATGCCGGCGGTAGAGGGTGGAGATTTGATTGAGGCTCAGACAAACTTTCCTTCAGAGGAGGGGTTAAAAAAATTATTTACCGAAGGCAACATTTACGCGATCGGCCTTTATGGAATAGGCATCTTATTGATTTTAGGCTTTATCGCGGGGATCGGCATGGATTTAGTTTTTATCATTTTTAAGCTAAGGGGAGGCGAGGTAATTCCCAGAAGTTCTATAATGCCCGAGGCTGGGTGGCAGGTAATAGATGTTGTTAGAGTTATCATTTTATACCTGTTCTTTTCATGCCTGATAAGTTATGTTTTTTTTGTAAGCCGTTTTACTTTTGTTGTTGAGAGTTTGGTTGTAAAAGTGGCTGAGCTTGATGAGCTTAGCCGCATGGCTTTAAGCCTGAGTATATCTTATCTTTTAATTCTTAGTTTGCTGATTTACTTTATAGTCATTAAGTACAAGCAGAAGATGAGGGTTCTTGGATTAAATGTAAGAAATTTCTTTAAAAATGTTTTTTTGGGAGCGGCTGGATATATAGCCTTCATACCCTTATTAATTCTGGCCGCCTATGTTTCATTTCTTCTTGCGTCTTTTTTTAATATCGGCCCCGAGGAAAATCCTTTATTAAACGTCTTTCAGATTGAGGGCAGGCCGGCGCTTCTTGTTTACTTTGTAGTTTGCATATGTCTTTTGGGGCCGGTGGTGGAGGAGATATTTTTTAGAGGTTTCCTCTATAAGGCTCTTAAGAAAAGCTTTGGGGTACTGCCGGCAGTTGTTGTGAGCTCTGTTTTTTTTGCCTGGCTTCATATGACCTTTATCGGCTTTCTGCCAATTATGGTCTTAGGTTTACTACTTGCCTATTTATATGAAAAAAACGGTACCTTAATCCCCAGTATAACAATCCACATAATTCATAACAGTGTTATTGTAATTAGTGTAATGATTTTTAAAGGCTTGGGGTCATAAGAGTAGTTATCACTGTTTTTGGCTAAGCGGGACAAAGCGGCAATGAGATTAAAAGATATCAATGAATTTGATTTAATTAGAAAGCTTACGGCGGGAGTAAAAGGGAATAAGCCGCTAATTAAAGGTATAGGAGACGACACAGCCGTTATAGCTTATAAAAAAAACAACTATCTCCTTTTCACCACTGATATTATTATAGAAGGCGTCCACTTTGACCTCAAAAAAGCAAAGGCCGGGCAGATAGGGCATAAGGCGTTAGCTTCAAATATAAGCGATATAGCCGCGATGGGGGGTTCTCCGGCATACGCGGTGGTATCTCTGGGCTTGCCCAAGAAACTGCGGCTTGACTTCGCGAAATCACTTTATAATGGGATAAAAAAGACTGCTGATTATTTTAGTGTTAAGATTGTTGGCGGTGACGTCTCGGTTTCAGAAAAGTTGATTGTTAACATTGCCCTTGTAGGATTTGTTAAAAAGAAAAATCTGACATTAAGAAGCGGAGCCAGGGCCGGCGATCGAATATTTGTTACCGGGCGGCTGGGAGGTTCAGGGAGAAAGAAACATCTGATCTTTAAACCGCGCCTTAAAGAAGCCTTGCTTCTGGCCTCAGGATACAAAATAAACGCTATGATAGATTTATCCGACGGCCTGGTTAGCGATCTAAGACACATTGTAAATGAAAGCTCGGCGGGTGCCTGCCTATACCAAAAAAAGATTCCTTTATCAAAAGAGGCTTCAGGGGAAGAGTCTGCCTTATACGAAGGAGAAGACTTTGAGCTGCTGTTTACCTTAAATGAAAAGGAAGCGGAAAGGTTAAAAAAGCGCGGGCTGAAAGGCTCAAGGTTAAAGCTAACCGAAATTGGAAGAGTGACAGAAAAAGCGCGCGGGCTCACAATAGTTGATGAAGACGGCAAAGAGAAAAAGTTGTCCTTTGGGAAAGGGTTTAGGCACTTTAAGTGAAGAGGGTTATAGCGCGAGGTGAAGAAGAAACGAAGAAAATTGCCGGGCGCCTGGCGGGTTTTTTGCGGCCGGGGGACGTCCTGGCGCTGGTAGGTAATTTAGGTTCAGGCAAGACGACCTTTGTAAAAGGACTGGCCCGGGGGCTGGGAGTTAATGGCCTGGTTGTCAGCCCTTCTTATATCTTATTGAGAGAGTATAAGGCAAAGCCGCCGCTTTATCACTTTGATTTGTACAGATTGGGCTATTATGAAGAGGTGGAACTTTTAGGCTATGAGGAGTATTTTTACGGAAACGGTATAACCTGTATTGAGTGGGCTGATAAGATAGAAAAACTTTTGCCTAAAAGCTATCTGAGGATACAGTTTGAGTTTCTGGGAGAAAAAAAGAGAACTATTAAATTTTTAGCTGTAGGCGGACGCTATCAGGAACTTATTGATAGGATATAAAGGGCCGGTGTTTCTATGAAAATTTTAGCGGTTGATACTTCGACGAAGATAAAATAGATTGACAATGTTCTCAGATATGATACACTTGTTCTCAAAAGGAGAACGTATTATGTTAGATGCTTTAATATCTTCAAAAATAAAACGGGCCATCCTGAAGAAATTTTTATCAAATCCAGATGAGAGATATTATGTCCGACAACTTGCCGTGATTCTTAATTCATCTGTTGGTACAGTTCATAGAGAATTAATTAAGTTTGAAAAAAATGGAATATTAAAATCGGAAAAGGTAGGAAACTTGAGATTCTTTTATGTTAATAAAATGAACCCTTTATTTATAGAACTAAAGCAAATGGTTTTTAAAACAGAGGGAGTCAAAGGCAGAATGGAAATAGAGCTTAAAAGTGCAAGAGGTATAAAAGCAGCCTTTATATACGGTTCATTTGCAAAAGAGGATGAAAGAGGAGATAGTGATATAGATTTGTTTTTAGCAGGAGATATAGATGAAAATGAGTTAATACCAAAAATAAGTGTATTAGAGAGAGAATTCAATCGAGAGATTAATTACACTATTTATACAGCTGAAGAGCTAAAGAAGGAGAAAAAAAATATGAATTCATTTATTTTGGATGTTTTAAAGAACCCCAAAATATTTTTAATAGGAGACGAAAATGATTTATAAGAGATTTATAGAGGAATATTCAGCAAAGTCTCTTATAGGGAAACAACAAACCGGATTTGATCAAATAAACAAGTTAATAAAGCAAGCAAATAAGGAATTGAACACATGCGTAAAAATATTGGATGTAAGTTCAGAACTTTCATATACCTGTGCCTATTCTGCTATGCTTTATACTGCCAGAGCTCTAATGTTATTAAAGGGCTATAGAGCTATTGGCATAAATAAACATAAAACTGTTATTGAATTTATAGGAATTTGTGTAAATGAAGAGTATAAGACTTTGATAGAGAAGTTTGATAATATGAGAAAGAAAAGAAATTTACTTACTTATGAACCGTGGAGATTAAATATATCAAAGACAGATACAAAGAATGCGATAAAATCAGCAGAGGAATTTGTAACTCTTATAATAAATAAAATTAAAGCGGAAAATCCACAGAAGGAATTTAATTTTTAAAATAGGATTTGCCATTGATAAATAAGGAAAAAATATCAGGAGTATTTAAACCCGTTAAATTTTATGAAGATACTGGTTTTTTACTCAAATTGCGGTCGTTTAAAAAGGTTGTCGAAAGGATTTAAGGAGTTTTATTTCGGACTATGAAAATTTTAGCGGTTGATACTTCAACATTATGTTTGTCGCTGGCTGCGGCGGACAAAGATAAAATAGTGTGCGAATTTAATAAAAGGCTAAAGAAGCCCGACCACTGCCGTTATCTTATCCCCGGCATAAAAGATATGCTGGAGAAAGAGGGATTAAAATTAAGGGATATGGATGCTTTTTGCGCGGGGCTGGGCCCAGGTTCTTTTACAGGCTTGCGGGTGGGGCTGGCGGCACTAAAAGGGTTAAGTATGGCGACGGGCAAGAGGCTGATAGGTATCTCCAGCCTGGACGCGATTGCCCGTAATATAAAGCATGAGGAGAGGCTTGTTGTCTGTATTCAGGATGCCAGAAAGGGGAAGCTTTATAGCTGTCTTTATCATAAGAATGGTTCCTTAGAAAGATTAACAGATTATCTTCTCCTGGAATTTAAAGAGTTGATGGAGCTGGTAAAAAAAGTTAATAAAAAGGAGGGCAAAAAAGTTCTTTTTACCGCGAGCGGCGTCGAAATCTTTAAAGATGATATTCTGAAAGTATTTCCGGAGGCGGAGTTTAGCGTGAAAAGAAGCTGGTATCCCAGAGCTTCAAATCTGGCAAAAGAGGCGGCGGGCATTCTAAAGAATGGCAAATGCCCTAAAGTATCCGCTGACATCGAGCCTCTTTACCTCCATTCGCAATATGCCAATATAACCAGGCCGAAAAAATTATGAAAACGACAAGTGATGCTTGTTGTCATAGCTCTGCCAGAATAGATTTAGAAGCCCTGGATTATAATCTGAAGCGGATAAAGAAAGTTGTCTCAAGCGAAGTGAAGGTGCTGGCTACCGTTAAAGCCAACGCTTACGGCCACGGGATAACCGGCATCTCAAAATTTTTGGAGGATAAGGTAGATTACTTGGGTGTGGCTTTTGTAGAAGAGGGGGTTAGGATAAGAAAAGAGGGAGTCAAAACTCCGGTTTTAATTTTAGGCAATACCCTGCCGGCAGGCCTGTCCGAGGCGGTCGATTTTGATTTAACTGTTACTCTCACCGAAAAGAAAACAGCCTATATTTTGGAAGATTTAGCCGGGAGCAAAGGCAGGAAGGTTAAAATCCAGGTAAAGATTGATACGGGTATGGGGCGGATTGGTTTTTGGCATAAGGATGCCCTTAAAGATATTATAGAGATACAGAGCCTAAAATATGTTGAAATTGAAGGTATATATACTCATCTTTCAAGCGCCGGCGGAGACAAAGATTTCACAATGGAACAGCTTAAAAGATTTAACGGCTTTATCGAAGAAGCCGGCAGAAACGGCATAAATCCGCCTCTTTATCACGCGGCCAACAGTTTGGCCACCTTGCGCTATAAAGAGTCACACTTTAACCTTGTCAGGCCGGGCCTGATTTTGTATGGGGTATATCCGGCCGTTGATTCAGAAAGGATAATAGAAGTAAAACCGGTTTTGTCCTTTACGGCCAGGGTAGTTTTTGTGAAGGAGGTTGAGGCCGGCCGCTCCGTCAGTTATGATAGAAGTTATGTTGCCGAAAAAAAGATGAAGGTGGCAACCGTGTCAGCCGGTTACGCCGACGGCTACAGCCACCTTTTAACCCACAAAGCCAAAATTTTAATAAACGGCCGTTTCGCCCCCGTTATCGGAAAGATATGTATGGATCAGATTATGGCGGATGTCAGTCACATTAAAGAAGTCAAAATAGGCGATGAGGTAACCCTGATTGGCAGGGACAATGACAAGGAGATAACAGCCGAAGAATTAGCCCGCATGACAGGGACCATACCCTATGAAACCCTGTGCCGGATAGGAGAAAGAGTAAAAAGGATATACAGCCTTTAAAGCAAAGGGATTCTTGACATCAAATATTCTTATGTTATAATTAGTTTTAAGTTAAATAGGAGTATATGATTATGAAGTTGAGCGGCGCGCGGATTCTTATTAAGTCATTGATAGAAGAAAAGGTTGAGGTGATCTTTGGTTACCCGGGAGGGGCGTTACTTCCTACCCTTGACTGTTTGTACGATTGTAACGAAATCAAGTTTATTCTGACTCGCCACGAGCAGGGCGCGGCTCATGCTGCTGACGGTTACGCGCGCGCAACGGGTAAGGTGGGCGTGTGTTTAGCGACCTCGGGGCCCGGAGCTACTAATCTCGTTACGGGTATTGCCACGGCCAACATTGACTCGATTCCCATGGTGGCCATAACAGGCCAGGTTAAGACCCATCTTATCGGAAACGATGCCTTTCAGGAGGCTGACCTGACCGGTATTACAAGGCCTATTACCAAGCATAATTATCTTGTCAAAGATGTTCGCGATCTGGCGCGTATTATGAAAGAGTCTTTTCATATAGCCT
>DAOVNW010000039.1 GCA_030630095.1 Candidatus Omnitrophota bacterium | reverse complement strand
TTATTGAAAATATTTTTACACCGTCAACTGGCTTCATCTAACTTTAACTTTATTCGTTTAATTGATTTTACTTTACCGGTTTTCTCATCAATGTCGATAATCGCTCCCTGAAGCTGGATATTATTTTTAGCCATAGGGAATTTAGCCGGCATGCCGGTTAGAAAATGTTCAAGAACATTATCAATATCTCTGCCCAAGACAGAATCAATAGGCCCGGTCATGCCTAAATCGGTAATATAGGCGGTACCTTTAGGAAGTATTATTTCATCCGCCGTCTGAACATGGGTATGCGTTCCCACAACAGCTGAGACTTTGCCATCTAAAAACCAACCCATAGCTATTTTTTCGCTGGTAGCCTCGGCATGAAAATCGACAATAATATTAGGCGTTTCTTGGCTTATTTTCTCCAAAAGTGTATCCATAATTTTAAAAGGGCACCTTAGAGGCTTTAAGAATACGCGGCCTAAGATATTAACCACCGCAATTTTCAGATTACCATTAAGAGGCAGAATGATATAGCCGCAGCCGGGAACTCCCTCGGGGTAATTTGCCGGCCTTAAAAGTTTATTCTCTTTGATTATGTAACTAAGGATATCTTTCTTTTTAAAAACATGATCCCCTGATGTAACAACATCAACGCCGGCTGAAAATAATTCCGTAGCTGTTTTGTCAGTATAGCCCGATCCACCGGCAGAATTTTCACCGTTGGCAATAACGAAGTCAACTTCATTTTTCTTCTTCATTTTACCAACGAATTGTTTTATCGCTTGACGTCCGGGCTTACCAACTACATCGCCAATCGCTAGGATTTTCATTATTTAGCTTTCAGTTTTCGGCTTTCGATTTTTAGTCATCAGCATTTTTTAAGTTTTTTGTTTTTTCGCTGTCAACTGATGGCTGAAGACTTTATTTAGCGTATTCTATAGAACGAGTTTCCCTGATAACCACGACTTTAATCTGTCCGGGATAATCAAGCTCATCTTCAATCTTCTTAGTTATCTCTCTAGCTAAACCAACAGTTTCTATGTCTGAAATCTTATCCGGTACCACCATAATTCTTATTTCTCTACCCGCTTGTATAGCGTAAGACTTCTGTACGCCACTAAAGGTGTTGGCAATACTTTCAAGGTTGTTCAAACGCTTGACGTAACTCTCTAAAGTTTCTTTTCTGGCGCCGGGCCTTGACGCGCTAACGGCATCAGCCGCCTGGGTCAAAACAGCGTAGAGTGTTTTAGCCTCAGCGCTTTCATGGTGGGCCTCTATAGCATGAACCACTTGATGCGACTCACCATATTTTTTAGCCAGGTTAGCGCCTATCTGATCATGCGAACCTTCAACCTCATGATCAACCGCCTTACCTATATCGTGTAAAAGTCCTATACGCCTGGCCAGTTTAAAATCAGACCCTAATTCAGAAGCCATAATACCCATTAGAAAGGCAACCTCTTTAGAGTGTTGTAAAACATTCTGGCCATAACTTGTTCTATATTTGAGTTTGCCTAATAATCTGATAATCTCGGCATGCAATCCGTGAACGCCGGCATCAAAAGCGGCTTTCTCGCCTTCTTCTCTGATGGTGGCTTCCATTTCCTCTTTAACTTTCTTTACAACTTCTTCTATTCGTGCCGGGTGAATTCTTCCATCAGTGATAAGCCGTTGTAAAGAAATGCGGGCGACTTCGCGCCTAACCATATCAAAACCGGACAAAGTAACCGCGCCCGGCGTATCGTCAATAACCACATCAACACCTGTAGCCATTTCAAAAGCCCTGATGTTTCTACCTTCTCGGCCAATAATACGGCCCTTCATCTCGTCATTAGGTAAACTGACAACGCTAACTGTTGTCTCGGTAGCATGATCCGCCGCGCATCTTTGAATTGCCAAACTAATTATATTCTTAGCTTTTTTCTCGGCTGTAGTTTTAGCCTCATCTTCTATATTCTTTATCATTATGCTGGCTTCGTGCCGGACATCAGACTCCATACGTTTTAATAAAAGATTCTTGGCCTCATCAGCGCTTAATCTGGAAATACTCTGAAGCTTCTCTTTTTCTTCTTCAAGAAGATTGTTTAACTCAACGCCTTTTAACTGAACATTTTTTTCTTTTTCTTGAATTGATGCTTCTAATACAACTACATCTCTTTCTTTCTTATCTAAGATATCAACTTTCCTATCAATATTATCCTCTTTTTGCACAAGACGTTTTTCAAGCCGCTCTAATTCCTGGCGCTTTTCTTTTGTCTGTTCTTCAAACTCTGATCTTACACGATAAAGAAGATCTCTACCTTCAAGTTCAACTTCTTTTCTTTTTGCTCCTACTTCTTTTTCTGCTTGGTTTAAAATCTGAGTTGCTCTTTCTTCAGCTCCTCTTACTTTACCCTCAGCCATAAGCTTCCTGATAAAATAGCCGATTAGAAGAAGCACTATGGGAATTACTATCATTAAAATTTGTTTTAAGATTGGATTTTCAGTTAACATATCTATACAAACACCTCCTTAGCTTGATCTACATATCAAGCATTTAGTGAAATTATAAATATTCAGAAATTTTTTGAAAGTTGATAGATATTAATTAGAGATAATCTCTTTAACCGCGATATCGCGGGATGAAGTGGGTATATTATCGACTAATTGAAAGTCGAAGGCTAAGCCAATAGTGAGCGCACTTTCTGGAATTTTAGAAAGAAATCTGTCATAGTATCCTGTGCCGCGCCCTAAGCGATAACCTCTCAAATCAAAAGCCACGCCTGGCACTATAATTAAATCTATTTTTTTTAACGGAACGGGCCTGACAAAATCACTCTTTGGTTGAAGTATTCCATAGGGCCCCTTACTTAATTCCTTATCAAAATTTACCAGCAATGATGCGATTAACTTGTTTTGGCTTACCACTGTTATAGGTACTGCTATCTTTTTCCCACTTTTAAGTGAATCTCTAATCATTTGTTCTGTGTCAACTTCAAAGTCTTCTGAAATATAAAACATCACTGTATCCGCGATTTTAAATTTCTCATGCGCATACAGCCTCCCCTTAATTTTTTCGCTCTTCAATCTCCTTTGTTCTTTATCCTGACTTCTTAATTTCTTAAGAAGTTCCTGTCTTATATTCTTTTTCTTTTCTTTAACATCCACAATCTTATTATATACTAAAAATGGGTAGTGTCAAGAAAATACCCAAAACACACTAAATAACCTCTTCCAGAGAACTCATAATCCGGCTAGTAGCTCCTTTTAAGCCTTTGAGGCATTTATATGAATTTTCCCCAACTTCTTTATTTAAGGTATGTTGCGATAAAAGTTCTCTAATTTTCTCTTCTAACTCTACCTCATTCCCGACCATGAGAGCCCCATTTGCCTTAAGCAAACTCTCCGCCAGATAACGGCAGTTATCCACATGAGAACCAATAATAATGGGTTTTGAAAAAATAGCCGGTTCCACAAGATTATGGCCTCCTATTTTAGCCATAGTACCTCCCACGAAGCAAACTTCCGATAGGCTATAGGCCGCTTTTAACTTGCCCATAATATCCAGAATTAAAACATCGGCTCCGGGAGCCGACTCACCCAGCGGCTTACTGTAACTGGTATAGGTCAGATCATTCTCGGCCACTAGCTGCCTGATATACTCAGCCCTTTTTGTGTGGCGCGGCACAAGGATAAGTTTTAAAGTTTTAAACTCATTTTTAAGTTTCCCGTAGGCCTTAATTAAAATGCTTTCCTCCGGATAATGGGTACTACCGGCACAAATAAGAAGGTCATCATCATTAATGGTAAAAATATTCTTTATCAATTCCTGATCTTCTTTAACGTCAGCTATCATCTCAATTATATCAAACTTAGTATTACCTGCCACCTTAACCGCCTTTTTAGCGGCTCCCAACTCCATTATTCTCTTAGCGTCAGCTTCCGACTGCATCATAAAGAATTTTACTTTCTCAATTAACCTTCCAATAAACCATCTCCCGAAAAGATAACCGCGATAAGACCTCTCTGATATGCGCCCATTAATAAAAACTACGGGGATATTATCTTTATCTAGACGAGATAATAAATTAGGCCAAAGTTCCGTCTCGACTATAATAAACACTTCCGGCTTCAGAAGGCGGATAACTTTTCTAATAATGAAACTTAAATCTAAAGGTAGATAAATAACACTCACCCTGCCTTTGGCAATTTCTTTCGCGCGCGCGTTACCGGTAGGTGTTACGGTTGAAATAACAATCTTTTTTCCGGGATACTTCTTTATAAGGGCTTCAATCAACGGCTGCGTACTGTTAGCCTCGCCAACACTGACGGCATGAATCCAAATAACTTCTTTTCCGCTTAAGCCTTTGAGAATACTATTAGGTATAATTCCCAGGCGCATCATAAACCCCCGGTGAAACTTCCGCTTTATAACAAATAGGGGTGTATATAAAATTAAAAAAACAATAAATAAAAAATCATATAGAATAAACATTACTTTCTCAGGCTCTGGGATGAGCCTTACTATAAACCTCCTTTAATCTCTGTGTGGTAATATGGGTATATATCTGAGTAGAGGATAAATTAGCGTGGCCTAAAAGTTCCTGGACCGAACGTAGGTCAGCTCCTCTATCTAAAAGATGAGTCGCGAATGAATGGCGCAGGCTATGAGGCGAAATACCTGTCTTATTACAGAAAACCTTTATATATTTCTCAACAATACGCCTAATGGTTCTTTGATTTATTCTGCGGCCCCTCTTATTTAAAAAAACTACGCGGCTGCTTTCATTCACAGAAACAACTTTTTTATCCAAATATTGCCTTATAGCCTTTAAAGCACTTTCCCCAACGGGGACCAGCCTTTCCTTCTTACCTTTTCCCCTAACTTTTATAACCCCGCCGATAAAGTCTATATTTTCTATATTAAGGGCAACTAGTTCACCTACGCGCATACCGGTTGAATAAAGCGTTTCTAAGATAGCCCTGTCTCTTAGGCCAATTTCAGTATTTTTATCAGGAGCTTCTAAGAGTTTTATAATTTCATTTTCGGTTAAAAAATTGGGGAGTTTTTTTTCCTGTCTGGGAGTGGCCAGGCTGAGAGCCGGATTAGTCTCAATAAAATTTTCTCTGACACAAAACTTAAAAAAAGACCTTAAGACGGCCAGTTTTCTGGCAATTGTCGATTTAGCATAGTTCTTCTTTTTTAGAAAGGCTAACCAAGTTCTTAACTTTAAATGAGTTACCGCCTTTAAATCATCTGAATTAATAAAAGCGGCAAACTCCTCTAAATCTTTATGATAATTTAAAAGGGTGTAATTGGAAGCATTCTTCTCAACTTCTAAATAATTAATAAATTTAATTATATATCGTTTCATAAGAAACTTTATTCGTCCGGCAGTTTATTGCTGATATGGGTGCATTTGGGATAATTGGTGCATCCATAAAACATCCTGCCTCTTTTTGAACGGCGCTGAACAAGTCGTCCGTCACAGCCTTCCTCCGGACAAGCAACACCGCTATCCAGGGATTTGGCATTTTTACACTTAGGAAAACCGGAACAACTCAAAAACTTACCGTGGCGAGACCACTTGATAACCATGGGCAGCCCGCATTTCTCACAAACTTCATCGGTCTTGATAACTTCTTTTTTGACATCCCGCATCTTAACCTTGGCTACATCTAAATCTTTGGCAAAAGGCGTATAAAATTTACTTAATAACTCTCGCCAGCCCAGGTCTCCCCGCTCAACCTTATCCAGCTCTTCTTCCATCTTAGCTGTAAACTTTTTATCCAAAACATCCGGGAAATTATCCATCAATAAATCATTGACTAATATGCCTAATTCAGTCGGCGTAAGTGAGCGTTTCTGACGCTCAACATAATGCCGTATAATTAATGTCCTAATGGTCGGCGCGTACGTCGAAGGCCTGCCGATACCTTCTTCTTCTAAAGCTTTAATCAGGCTGGCATCGGTATACCTGGCCGGCGGCTGGGTAAAGTGTTGTGAAGGTATTAGTTCTATCAAATTAAGCGTTTCGCCTTTTTCTATATCAGGCAAAAGCTTACTTTCTTCGTTTTGCTCATTGTCCTTAAAGACTTTCATGTGGCCCTCAAAAATGATTTTTAAACCCGTGGCCTTAAAACTACAGTTATCCGCTTTAATGACAACTGAAGTCAGAGCCACCTGAGCTTCTTTCATACAGGCGGCCACAAATCTTTCCCAGATGAGCTTATAAAGTAGAAATTGTTCTTTAGATAAATGTTTTTCAATGCTCCGCGGCGTACGCCAAACTGATGTCGGCCTAATGCTCTCATGGGCCTCTTGGGCGCTCTTTTTAGATTTATAAATCCTGAATTTTTCAGGTAAAAACTCCTCGCCGAAAGTCTTGGAAATATAATCACGCGCCTGCGTCTGAGCTACATTGGAAATAGCTACCGAGTCGGTTCTCATATAAGTAATTAAACCTGTGCTGCCCTCTTCATCCAAGCTAATACCTTCATAAAGCTTCTGAGCAATAATCATAGTTTTTGAAGCCGTATACCGTAAAGTATTAAATGCCGCTTGCTGAAGGCTACTGGTTATAAAGGGTGGCTTAGGATTTCTTTTTTGAATCTTTTTGGTAACGCTTTCAACTATAAAGTCAGTTGTTTTAAGCCTGGCGGTTAACTCTACTGCTGTTTTCTCATCTTTTATTTCGGCCTTCTCATTGTTTATCTTCTCTAATTTGGCATTGAAAGTCCTATTTTGATTTTCTTTTTTAGATAAGTCAGCTGTCAACTGCCAATATTCTTCTTTTATAAAAGCGTTTATTTCTCGCTCACGAACTACCAGGATATTTAAAGCGGCTGATTGTACTCTACCGGCACTTAAACCCCGCCCGACCTTTTTCCAGAGAAGCGGACTTAGCTGATAACCAACTATCCTATCTAAAATACGCCTGGCCTGCTGAGCATTAACTCTATTGATATTAATTTCACTTGAATGGTTAAAGCCATCCAGGACAGTATCCTTACTCAACTCATTAAAAACCACCCTTTTGATTATCGGGCCTTTTTTAATTATGTGGGCTATATGCCAGGCAATAGCTTCCCCTTCTCTATCGGGGTCGCAGGCCAAAAAGAGAATATCTTTACCTTTGGCGCTTTTTTTGATTCGGGAGACGATCTTCGTTTTACCTGTAATTATCTTATACTCAGGTTCAAAACCATTTTCTATATCAACTCCTATTTGACTTTTGGGAAGATCTCTAAGATGTCCCCCGCAAGCTTCAACTTCATAATCACTATTTAAAAACTTACTGATTGTCTTAACTTTTGTGGGTGACTCAACGATCACTAGATATTTAGACAATTTACTCTCCCGTATTAAGTTTCGTGAATTTACCGCCGGAAGTCTGCTCTATGATGCCTTTTACTTCAAGCGCTGTTAAATTATCTTTAAGCCCTTCTTCTTTACCATTAAAGCAGGTAACCAGTTCTTGATAAGTTCTGGGTTGGAGGCTTATTAGTTCATATAGGCTCTCCCGCATCACTTTAGATTGCGGCTCAAAAGAAGCCATATGCTTATCCTGGGTAATTGTCCCACTTTTTGGAACATATTGCAAATATTTTTTAACTTCGGGATTTAATTCCTCTATAACATCCTGGGCGCTTTGGATAAGAATAGCTCCTTGTTTTATGAGTTCATTCGTCCCTTGAGATGAGAAAAGCCCGGCTCTATGAGGTATGGCAAAAACATCCCTTCCTTGTTCCAGGGCCATATTAGCTGTAATTAGTGAACCGCTTTTCTTTCTGGCCTCAACAACCACCACTCCTAAAGATAAACCGCTGATAATTCTGTTTCTTCGTGGAAAGTTATACCTGTAAGGTGGGCAGTTTAAGGGAAATTCTGAAATAACCGCTCCGCTTGAAGTCACTTCATTATAAAGCTTCTCATTTTCAGGCGGATATATCCTCAAAAGGCCGCTACCCAAAATAGCCACTGTCCGTCCTTTGACAGAAAGGGCGCCCTGATGAGCCTGAGTATCTATG
>DAOVNW010000075.1 GCA_030630095.1 Candidatus Omnitrophota bacterium | reverse complement strand
CTCTGCTGCCCTCTGCCTTCGTTAATTCCTGGTTTATTTCCGGTATGTGCTGATGCTTGTTTATCTTATAGGCCCTTATGCTCTCGTTAACCTCAGAATAGTGAAGCCCCAAAACGGCCTTTCTACCGGCGCCGGTAATTCCCGACTTAGCATCAATGATAATGCCCGATAAACCCAAGCTATGCTCCACTACCATAGGCAGAGAAGATAGAATTGACACCGTTGGATAACAGCCGGGGTTGGCCACGAGGCTTGCTTGTTTTATTTGACTCTTATAGACCTCAGGCATGCCATAGACGCTTCCTGCCAAATTAGCCTCATCGGTATGTTTGATATGATACCACTCTCTATACAAAGACGCGTTTCTTAACCTGTAATCCGCGCTTAAATCAATAACCTTTTTCCCCTTTTTTAAAAAAACTCCCGCATACTGCATAGAAACCCCGTGCGGCAGAGCCAAAAACACCAGATCCACCTTCTTTGCTACCTCATCAACGTCTAAATTTTTACACATCAGGTCGCACTTACCCAGAAACCTGCCAAAAAGGTCGGACATCCTGCTCTCCTTTTCAATTTTGGCCGTTAGTGAAGTAAGCTCTACCTTTGGATGCTTGAGTAATATCCTGACTAACTCTTCGCCGGTATAACCGGTCGCTCCGACAACTCCTACTTTTAACATCGCTTTTCTCTCTTTATAAACAAGTGTAAAAACCACACCGCGCGGTTTTTTTTGATTTAAAAACAAAACATATTTTACCGTCGAATGTTCAATAATTTACAGATGGTAAAATTATAAAAGAAAATGCCTATCCCGTCAAGCTATTTTATCTATGAACAGCCGAAAAGAATAGGCACTAATTTTCTCTAAATTAAATTGTCGTTAAAATATTAACGCTTTGAGAACTGGAACCGTTTTCGCGCCTTCTTCTGGCCATACTTTTTCCGTTCCTTCTGGCGCGCGTCGCAAGTTAAAAAACCTGCCTTTTTCAAAACGTTTCTTAAGTCGGGTTCTTGTAGGATTAACCCTCTGGCTATGGCGAGCCTGGTAGCTCCGGCTTGCCCGGATAAACCCCCGCCTCTTACATTCACCATTACATCGTACTTATCAAGTGTCTCAGTTATGGTAAGCGGCTCCTTAATTAATATCTGCTGAATTTCAGAGATAAAGTATTTATCCAGGCTTTTTCCATTCACTTCAAAGTTTCCTTTGCCGCTTGTAAGCCTTACTCTGCTGACCGCGCTCTTTCTTTTCCCTTTTAATACTTTACTCTGCGTAACCTTCTTAGCCATTTTTTCTCCGAAATGTTTTTATATTTCTAAAGGCACAGGCTTTTGAGACTGATGAGGGTGAGCTTCTCCCTTATATACCTTTAATCTTACTATCATTCTACTGCCCAGCCTGTTTTTCGGCAGCATTCCCTTAACCGCTAATCTTATTACCTCTTCAGGTTTTCTCTTGAGCATCTCTTCAAGAGGCGTCTCTTTTAATCCGCCCGGATAACCTGAATATCTTTTATACATTTTTTGCTCGAGTTTCTTGCCGGTCACGACGATCTTTTCGGCATTTACTACAATCACCTCATCTCCGCCATCTATATACGGAGTATAATCTGTCTTATTTTTTCCCTGCAGGTAAACCGCCGCCTTGGTCGCCAGCTTGCCTAATATCTTGCCTTTGGCATCAATAATAAACCAGCCTCGTTTAATGTCATTTACGTTAGGGGTATAAGTTTTTGTCTTATTTAACATAATTCACTCTTGTTATATGGTTTAAAGTATTTGATTAATCTATCACAACGTTATCTTATTGTCAAGGGATTTTAGAGGTGTTAAACAAATCCGCTTCTTCAACAGCTTTCTTATCTTTCCCCTCCTTTTTCAAAGTTATCCAATTTTTTATCTTCTGAATCAGGTATTTTTAATTATAACAGAATAAAATATGAAATCAATAAAAAAATAAAGTTGCTTTTTGGGATACGATAACAGCGGTTTTTTCTTTTTATTATCGTTTTGTATCGATTATTTTAATTTTCGGCATTGATACGTAGAGGATTGGCATATTGCCGTCTTCGGTTACGAAATAGGGAATGTGATAAATTCCACACTTGAGTTTACCGCCGCCTGTGGGGTCTACCTGCTGCCAACCCTTGCCCTCAAAGAGCACTTCTGCCCAGATATGACCGCTCATTCCATAGAGCCAGCCGCCGACCTGCCTGCAGGGGATGTCAGAGGCCCGGCATAAGGTAACAAAGCAATCCGAGAAGTCCCAGCAGTGTCCATATTTTTGCTTCAGAACTTTCTTAACACCCCATCGCGAACCGGTAACCGGCCCGCCAAACTTAATATTCCTGCCCGGAGTAAGCCATTTCAATATCGCCTCAACCTTTGCTTCCCTATTCACTTTGCCCGCGGTAATTTTCTTGGCAAGCGATATTATTTCAGGATCATCAACCGGCCAAAATGTGGTCGCGGTAAGAAGCATCTCGTCCGCTTCTCTCGCCGTTGGCGTAAGTCCGGCCTCGCGCGTTGTAATGTCGGCTGTAAGAGTAACGTATGGCATACCAAGCAGATTATGTGTCTCACTGAATGAATAAGTAACAGTTCCGGATTTGATTGAAGTTCTCTCTTTAAGAGGAACCGGACTAAAATTATAGACGGGCTTTTGCGTCTTTTGGCCGGATGCCCGCAAGGTAATCTGGTTGCCAAACTGGAAGCGTTTCGAGAGTTCGGCAATTTGAGAAGATGTTTGTTTGTTTATAGAGTTAATATTTGTTTTTATGAACAAATTAAAGAGCTTGTTAAAAGACATATAATCAGCTTCATCAATAGTCGCGATATCAGCCGTAATCCGGTACCGCGCTTCGCTGGGCTTACAGACAAAACCCAACTCATATGAAATCTTTGTCGCAAGGGCAACGGTAACGTTACTGCCGGTAAATTCAATCACCTGCCTCTTCTTTTGAACGCAAAAGGCAGGACTGCCTTTCATCCGCGAAATCACTGAGTGAAGCCTGACAACACCATCGTCAGTTTTCGCCTCAAGAATATTTACTTGAACCTGCCGGCCATGCACCAGGAGAAATGTATTAGATACCTTCTTGATGGGCACGCCAAGCCTTTTGCCGATAGCAGCCGTTTCATCCCCGGACATGACGAAAGACCTGGTAACAGTCCATCCAACGGGAAGCTTGTCAAAACAAGGCTCTACCTTCTCCGCGCCGCTAACCGGTAAGATACTTACAACCATTAAAAACAGCATTGTAACAATTAACGTTTTTATTAGCAATCTACCCATTGATATCTCACTTTAGAAAAGGAAGTTAGGCACTTTTTAAAAAATAGTGCTGAATAGAACAGAAGTGTTCTCTATTTCCTTGAAACTAACAAATAAAAAATTATAAGATTTCTATTTTTGGTATAGGGAAAAGCGTTTTTTAGGATAGTCTACTGTTAAAACAAACTTACTTAAAAAATTCCTTACGCCTAATAAGCACGTTTGAAGATTTGGCATAAAATCAATGAGAATATTTTCGAGTTCTATATTATTCACTTTAATACACATAGTATGCGAATACGCTAATGTTATCCCATTTCCAGTATTAACTGTCTTAGGTTTACCTGCCTGAAGGTTATGACCCAAAAGAATAGCATAATCCGCTGGTAAGGCACACTCATCTGCCCCTGTATCAATTAAACCCCATATTTTGGTAGATTTACCGCTATGTGGATTTGTTATTGTTGCGGGTACCCACGGTCGAGGAATATCTCCTTCGGAAAACTTTTTAAAGGGGCTTTCGATAACCATAATTAAAATATCTGTACCATATTTTTATTAGGAACGAAAGCGATTACAGACGCACTATATCCGTTAGATTTAGCTTTTTTATGAGCTTCCGTAGGTGTATTCCCAAATCCGACAACTTTGGGCTTATCGAAATCTTCCATGGCAACATATTTGCCGATATATTTTTTATTCTTTACAAGAGTTTGTATCATAATTCCCTCTTTTACTAGTTCTATTTAAAGATATCACTTTTTTCTTAATTTGTCAATAAAAAGCAAGGATGGAACCAGGTATTAACTTTCAATATATTAATGTTATACAAATGAAATAAAACTCAGAACAGAAGATTAAATATTAAGTCATTACTTTTTGGTTTTTTTAGCATGACTGATCAGCGGTTTTTTACCCTTTTCTTTAAAACTAACAACGATTTTCTCTGCTTTTTCAAAAGGAACGGTTATAAAAGAGAATTTTTCCATTACCTGTACGTCACTGATGTGCTTAGACTTAACTGAGACTTTGCTCATAATAAGCTCAACGAGTTTTTTGGCATTCATCTTGTCTTTCTTGCCAAGCGCTACAAAGAGCCTTGCTTTACCCTGCTGGTCAAGCTGCTTCCCTTTTCCACCGACGTCTTTTATTTCACCATAGGTATCAGGATTAAGTTCTTCTTCGAAACAATGGTTTAATGTCGCGGCCAATATTTCTGTGGGGTCATTATTCTCAAGTAATTTCTTAGCCCAGTTATAATAATTAGGATCAATCTCACCTTCAAAAACAGCAGCCAGATCATCGCATATCTTTTTCTTTTTGACTTCGATAATATCTTTTACCTGCGGCACTTTTGATTTCTTAATATCAGTCTTGGCGACCCGCTGTATGTGCATCAGCTTGTTATACTCACTAGGAGTAATAAACGTAATAGCGGTACCCTCGCTCCCGGCTCTTCCTGTACGGCCTATTCGATGAACATACGAGTCTGGATCTTGAGGTAGTGAATAGTTTATAACGTGGGTGAGGTTAATAACATCAATTCCGCGGGCGGCAACATCTGTTGCTATAAGAATACGAACTCTTTGTTTCCTAAATTTATCCAGAGTTCTTTCTCTTTGCGCCTGTGAAATATCTCCATGAATAGCTCCCGCGTCATATCCTCTATCTATTAAATGAGCCGCGACAGAATCAACATTACTCTTTGTTCTGCAGAAAACTAAACCGTAAAAATCATCTTCAATATCTACTATCCTGCATAGTGCCTCAAACCTGTCAGAGACTTTTACCTCAAAGTATATTTGCTCCGTCAGATTAGTTGTCAATTGCTCATTTTTAACTGTAAGAAGTTCATAACCGTCCATGTATTTTTGCGCAAGGTTTTTTATCTTTCTTGGGATTGTTGCAGAAAATAATAGGGTTCTTTTGTCTGGATTTGTATGCTTCATTATCTTTTCCATATCTTCTATGAATCCCATATTAAGCATTTCATCTGCCTCATCAATTATCAGGTGCTCAATTTTTTCGATCTTCAATGTTTTCCTGTTAAGATGATCCATTATTCTGCACGGAGTGCCGACTACAATATGCACGCCTTTTTTCAGTCGACGCAATTGCTGATCAATAGATTG